>NZ_DATCSD010000001.1:0-2517 GCF_036568665.1 Ohtaekwangia sp.
GGTAAATCCTTTAGCCGTAATCTCTTTAATCGCAGTAATGCGCGTAAGTGTCTCTTCAGGATACTCCTTGTAATTGTTCTTTCTCCTCGATTCTTCCGGCACTTCAATCAGTCCCAGTTTTTCATAGAACCGGATCGTGTGACGCGACAAGTTCGTCTTTTGGGCAAGTTCTCCGATCAGCATAAGCAAAGTGTTTAACGAGCGTAGACTATACTCTATGGTTGTAATGACCACTTAAAATTAATGCTTCGCCTGAAAAAAATCCATGCATTTTCTCTTGACAGTCGACTATACTCTACGCTATACCTTCGCTGTGTAAATGATCGTGTTCAACCATAATCCTTCATATATGAAACGATTCGCAGTCTTAATGATGTTATATGTTCTTTCACTATCGCTGCATGCCCAGCAGGTAGAAGCGCCTCAAAAAGAATTTATACTCAAAGCACCAACCAGTGCAGTGGAAGTAAAAGCAGGAAGCAGTACTGCGCTACAGGTGATCCGTTCAAAAAGTTTTCAACATGGCGAAGCTTCGTTCGGAACATCGTCATCATTACCCGAAGGTGTTACGTTACAGGTAGATGCTCGTGCGGATGATCTGCAGGTATACGATGCTGTTATAAAAACTACAGCAGGTGTTTCGGCCGGTACCTACTCCGTTGTATTGAACTGCACCATTCATCATAAAACAAAAGCGGTGATTGTAAAACTACAAGTGATCTGAGCGATGGAAAGTATAGCAACACCTGTGAAAGTAAATACAACCGTGACCCCGTCATCGAAGAAGCCGCGTATACCCTGGAGTATGCGTATGATAAGGAAAATGTTCCCCGTGTTGGAGACTGTAGCACCGCGTTATGCCCGGTCGCTTTTTGTACGCATGTTCTTTTCTCCCTGGAAGTTTGCTATACCAGAGGCAGAACAAACTATACTGCAGCGATCCGATACATTTATACTGGATGTAGAGGGTAAAGCTGTGCAGGTATACCGCTGGGGAAAAGGACCGGTGATTGTACTCGTACATGGATGGGCGGGACGTGCCGGGCAGTTCAGAAGTTTTATAGAACACTTTGCTGCAAATGGTTACCAGGTAATTGCCTTCGATGCTCCGGCTCACGGACGATCATCGGGCAAGCAAACCAACATCGTTGAATTTAAAGATGCTATACTCGCGCTTGAGAAACGCGTTGAAACTATACACGCTGTTATTGCGCACTCCATTGGCGGAGCCGCTTCCTTGTTTGCTTTGGCGGAAGGATTGAATACTGCTACATTGATAACACTGGCAACGCCTGCCGATGCAGATGAAATACTGCGAGAGTTCGGTGCGCGTGTTCAGGCATCTGCCAAAGCCGTGCAACACTTGCGCGACTATATATACCACACGTTCAGCCGACCTTTCGAAGAACTCACAGCTATACATTTTGCAAAACAAATTCAGAGCCCCATGCGATGGCTGGTGGTGCACGACATGCATGATAAAGAAATAGCCGTGCGGAATGCGACTCTGATCACAGCAGCTTATCCGCAGGCTACGCTAAAAATAACGGAAGGGCTGGGGCACGTACGTATACTTCGCGATGAAGCCACCATACAAATGTGTTTGGAATTTGTCGAGCAATCACGTTGAGTATACAGCTATATCGTTTTATTTAACCGGCTCTCGCAAAATAGTTTTTAATTTTTCAGGAGCAGTTTTTCTGAAATCAGAAAGGTATATTTCATGATGTAGTCCGGCTTGTTGAAAGTTATGCTGCAACATAAAATCCTGCATCTGCTTCAGCGTTTCCGGTTCACGATCGAATGGTCCTACATGCAGCATCTGCACTACTTTACCTTCGTGCAACGTAAAAGGTTGTACATCGGCCACTGATGATAATCTCTTTTTTGTGATCACCGTTTGTTTTGCTTCCTCGATCATGGCGGTTGTTACAAATTCCGGTAAACGTATAAGCATTCGCCACTGCCATTCGCTGCGAGGTATACGTTTAGGAGCTTCACTCATAGTGAGATTGTTATAGTAGCCATCAAACCACCAAAGTCCTTCGAGTTTGGCTACGGTAAAATCCTGTTGATTCTTTTTCGACGTGAATTTTATAGTATATGCTACCGGATACAGGGCTTCAATTTTTTTTGTGAAGGCTTTCGAAGAAGGATCTCCTTTACCTGTTATAGAAAGATACGATACAGGTGGTATAGTAATAATCTCCGGCTGAGTTTTAGCAGTATAATATTGTTTATACTTTTTCGCGAGGTCAATTTTCTCCATGGTGTTTTCTTTTTTGATTTACTCAAAAGAAAATTACCGGAGTGACAATGCTATGTCAGCTGAAGCGGTGGGTTAATAAATAATGGATACAACCGGGTGTATATACGATTACAGACTATAACTGTCATCTGGTTTTTGTAGCACTTCGTCCTGCATTTCTGCCAGCAGGCGATCGCTGTCGATCATCACAGATTTACCTTGTCTGTATTCTATAGCGATATAATCAATCCAGGCAATAACGGATTTCT
>NZ_DATCSD010000002.1:0-13639 GCF_036568665.1 Ohtaekwangia sp.
CGATAAGAGACTTATTTCTGATGCTTCACCATTAAGCTACTCCAACAAGTTGGAGGTGGGACTCGAACCCACAATCCTCAGCTTAGACGAAGTAACTCTTAGCTACGGCATCGGCTAACTTTCCATAAGAAAGGGCAACAAACCAGCAGAGACTATAGATTTTCAGTCGAAGTAACTCTGATGTACGGCACCTTCCTGTAAGTTCAAGGAGTAAAAGCGAAGCGAGTATAGGGGCACGCCAGCCGGGAGTCGAACCCGGAACACTTCCTCCGAATTACCGGAGCATGTGATTCCTCCCCAAGAGCGAAGTAACTCACTTCTACGACATCCTTATTTCTCAAAGAACAATTCTATACTATATACTACTATATCTTGTAAACCTCCTCTCGCCAGAGGGGAGGGATCATCACAACGCTATCTTCTCTATTTCTGCCAAGGCACGTCCGCCTTCTTCAAGCGCTGCCAGCATATCGAAGACTTTATCAGACCAACCTGCTATCAGGTGTACTCCATCTTCGCGTACATCGACCGGAGTGTTACCGTACCCCGCCAAATCGAACAGGTATAATTTTGCATGTGGTGCAATCGCTTTGTATTGCTTCCACCAGGTTGCTATGCCTGTCTGCGATCCGGCATGGCTGTTCCACAACTGGCAGTCGGTAAACATCATTACTTTATCTACCACTTTTCCTTTGGCGACAAGGTCTTTTATCACCAGGTATCCGTTGGTAGAGTAACCTACTTCACCTTCGCGGTTGTAAAACTCCTGCACGTTGGCCAGTATATTTCTACGCGATACATTAATTATCTTCCATGTGTCACCAAACATACCGGTACGCACATCTTCACAACGCGACTGCAGTAGCATGGCCAGCATCAACCCGATGTCGTAGCACATTACTTTACTTTTAGCAGACACCGGCTTCTGCATTGAACCTGACACATCGCATGCAATCACTACCGAAGTGTCTCTTCCAAAACCACGGATATTTCCCGCGCTCTGCTCAACCGCTTTCTCCAAAGCATCCAGCACCATAGGCACTCCGCCACACGTAAGTTGTTTTACTTCACGATAAGCCGACAGGAATCGGAAAGGAAATTGTCGCGACTTTGCAACGGCATCTCTATTCGCCAGATGATTACATACTTCTGCCAGTATATCTTTCGATACACCAGCCTCCAGTATATTTCGCAGGTTACGCAACAACGCCATATAACCCACTTTACCACTGGTGATCAGCTCTTCCCATTTCGCACGGAAAGCAGCCTGCTTCACTTTTTCATTGGCAAATTTATTCTGCCCCAAAGCCGACAGTTCGGTCTCCCAGGTATATGGAACATCCAATATACCTTTGGCAATCTTATCAAACACCACTTGCTGCTGCTCATTAACCGCTTTCGGGTGAACGATGAACAGTGCATCTTTCAGTTTAATCTCGCCTGCACGATCGTACTTGGCAAACTGATACTCATCAAACTTATTGAATGCATCCGCCAGTCCATGCTGTATCTGCTTCGATAGTTTGTTCAGTTTCTTAGAACCTTTTCGTTCGTTGGCTGCCTGGTAATACGCCAGCAACTCAGTGATCTCGTCAGCACGCTGCACAACACCTTTTACCGTTTTGCTTACTATATCTTTACCCGATTGTGTCTTGGCTAATTCTACCGCCAGCACTAATGGCACGCTACGCATGTTCATTTTAGTACGGGTATATATAGCCAGTCGCGCAACAAAAGCAGGATCATTCTTGGCGATCAGGTTACGGATACGCTTTAAACGTTTATCCGCAGACTCATAAAATTTATCGTTCAGCGATGTAGTGACGATCGCACTATATAGTTCAGTACGTTCATTCAGGGCAAACGCTTCTGCACCTTCGTGATTCTTTACCTTGTTTTTTGCTTTACGAAATACATTGAATCTCATAACCGTTGTCGTTTATTTGATGACACAAAGGTTATGACCTACTGCGCAGTCTTTTTGCGCAATGAATTATTCCTGGCAATTTTTTCTAAAAATTTTTTATCCTCTGAAATAACCAGGGCTATAAAAAACAAAGGCCTGCAAATCCTGTGGACTTGCAAGGCCTTCCCCTCCGTAAAATAACCTGTAACTACCCTACTACGGAATATTGATGGTACCTAAATCTGTTACTGCACCCAGCGATACCGTTACACCGGTTCTTTCGGTTGCTTCGTAACCTGTTTTAGGACTAAACTTTACTGTATAACTGCCCGGCTCCACTGCACGCACCAGGAAACGTCCTGTTGCATCGGTATAGGCAGTAGCAATGGTATCGCCAACCGTAGTGCGCACTACATATATAGCAGGGGTTGATGCTGCAGGATTTACCACTCCTTTTATAGCGCCACTGGTAGCCTCGCTCAATGTACGGATCACCGGCTTCAGACTATATCCGCCATTGCCCTTTGTTACAATAGAACGTGCAGCATCGAAGTCGAGTGTGAGGCGATAAGTAACACCTTCTATCAAATCGGCTTGCACATTCAGTTTCAATCCCGATTGCTGTGCGCTTGGAGTTTCCAGTAGTTTGGTTTCACCATCAATCTTCACACTGTTATTATCGCCCAATACCAATCGCACCTGCGATACGCGACCGGCTGGTAATTCTAGTGTGCCGAGCAATGTATCAAGCCCGTTGGTAAGCTTGAGTATATTATATACTCCCGGTTTGATGTCCAGAGTTTTCCATCCGGAATCCTGATCGCCCGCGGCTGTATGTACTTCAACTTCCTGGATGTCTATATTTACCTCCTCATAATCGCCCGGAGCATCCGTCAGTCGCACTTCCAGTTTTGCATTCGAGTTATCGCTGCTGCAACCTGTTGCCCATGCTGCCACCAGAAATAAATACACGAGTCTCTTCATAGTCCTTTGTTTTTAATGGGTTCAATAAATACTTGTTTGTTTTTCGATATAGCTTTCGGGGTTATAGCACAAAGGATCACCCTTACCCCCAAAGCACAGATGGCTGATACTACAGATTAAACGTTTCTTTTCTCTCTACAGAACATATCGGCAGACCAGCTGCTTTATTTCGTGGTTGAATTACCAGCAGAGAACGGGAAGTTTGTAACGGGAAATAACCGCAATTGGAATTTATCTGAAACAATGACTACGCAAGAACCACAAATCCTTGCTTCCGAGATATTCATCTCCTTCTTTTTCAGCAAGATGCTGTGTGGAAAATTACTTCGGCTATACAGGAAAATTTTCTGAATGACGCTTATGGAATCCGGTTCACTACAGCATCTTACTACAAACCTGCACGTATGAAGTATTGCTTTGCCGTTACTTTCCTTTTTATATCCGTGTTGCTCCTCGCGCAGGAGGGAACACGCACCGTAAGCGGTCGGCTCACCGCCAGTGATGGCAGCCCGTTGCCAGGGGTAAGCATCACGATAAAGGGTACGCTGACAGGAACCACTACCGATGTGGATGGCTACTACTCATTAAATGCGCCCATAGGCTCTACGTTGGTATTTGCCTTTATAGGAATGAAAACGCGCGAAGTTGAGGTTACAGCCGATAACCTGAACCCCGTACAAGGCAAAGGCAAAACACCGGCATCGCGAAAGAAGCAATCAAAAACTATTACACAGCCTTTCATCATTTCTCCAAACACAGACTCTACCCAAAACGGAATTGCCGTGCTTGACGACAAGACTCCGGTATATATATCAAATTATCCTACCATAGATCCTCAGAATATAGCTTCCATCAGGTCATTGAACCGGGTGCTGAATAAAAAGAATCGCGGTATTCATACATACAAAGTAAAGATGTATACCGAATCGAATAACCACAGAAGCAAGATGCAATTCACTACCTCGATAGGCATTGAAAGGATTACACAAACACCTGATTTACAAAACCGCTATGCGCAGGGCGAATCGCAGGGAGGCACAGAACTATGGAAAGGACCTGACACACAGGAGATATTTAGCTGGGGACCGCTTATGCGTACGCTGCAATTTGACGGCAGTAATTATTCGTTTGATAAAAATGGGATGTTAACCACTACGGGCAGTGGGAAACTTGCTACTATATATACTGCTAAAAATTTTTTCCGCACCGGAGTTACTGCCTCTCAAAATCTTTTACTCTCTCTAAGAGGCCCCGGGCAAAGCACCGTTTTGCTGGAGGCCGGAAGAAAAACACGTGGTGGTATTATACCGGGATCAAAATCCGCTCAGAATAATTTTATACTTCAGCTAAAGAAACTAAAGATCAACAACAACCTATCATCGGACGCGAGCCTCACCTATAATTATTCGGATGGCACATTGGTAAATCGCGGAGCAAATCTCTCCAGTATAACAGGTGCCGTATGGCGCACACCTGTTTCATTCGATAATACCAACGGGCTATCGCTTCGCACCGCCAGGCATTCAACAGAAGCTTCGCGGCTCAATGATGGTACTGTGCGCTCGCAGGCACCCGGTCTTGTCGATAATCCATACGGACTGGTGCAAGAGTTACCCGACAATGAAAACGCAAAACGTTTACTGGCAACAGCAACGATACGCTACTCGCCTCCGTCACAATTTTCTCTTACTATAAACAACAGCTTTGATAAGCAATGGAGTGATGCAATCTTCGGCATGGCACCGGGACTATCAGGATATATACCCGGGCGACTTACGCAGCGTAATGAGAAGCAGACCTACTTCAGTACCATTATTTCTCCATCATACCGGATCAGCAGCGGCTATGATGAGATCAACGCGGGTATATCGTATCAGTTTAATTATCAAACTCGCGGACTCAATCGTACGGACGCATTCGGATTCTCTGCCGACACTTGGAATAATTTATACCGGGGCGATTCAATTATAGTATATACGCAGCAACGGTCGCGAAACATTCATGAGATACTATGGAATATAAATTACACACATGGCTCATGGCTTGTAGTTCGCCTGGCCAACCGAAGTTATTTCTCCAACACATTATCATCCTCCCGGTATACTAACTTCTTTCCTACCATTGGGGCTAAAATAAATCTGCAGGAATTGGTATATATCGATCCTCTATATGAGTGGTCGGTATACGGCACCTTTGCCCAGTCGCTAAATGAAGCCCCCCTCGTATACTCCAACTGGTCTTACCTCTCTTCGCAAAAAAGTGCACAACAGTATAATACCTTTTACGAGTCTGCCGAAATACTATTTAACCGAGGTCTTTCTCCTGAAACGGAAAACAAGTTTGAAGCAGGTATGAAATTCAACATTCTGAATCAGTTAACGGCCGACTTCACATACTATCATTATACTACCGATAATTTTATTGCCCCGGTCTGGAATGGCAGTAGCTACCAATTGCTTAATGCAGCACGTGTTGCCAACCAGGGTATAAATGTTTCCTTGGGATATACCAGGTATTCCGATGTAATCGATTGGGGTGCATCCGTCCGATGGTCGAAATATACTTCTGAAGTAACAAGACTCTACTCATCTGAAAATTATATACCCATGGCAGGCTTCAACACCACTGCCAAAGTATTGGCCGCAGGCAAACCACTGGGCGCACTGTATGGTACAAGCTATAAACGCAACGATGCAGGACAGGTAATTATTGGCGATGATGGATTTCCGCTGGTAGATCAAAATCTAAAAATGATTGGTAATCCGATTCCCGACTGGACAGCGGGGCTGGATATGTTTATTCAATGGAGACGTTTTCGCGTATCCTGTCTTTTTGATTTCAAAAAAGGAGGTGATGTATGGAATGGAACCAGGGCGGCATTGGATTATCTCGGCCGATCGGAGAGCTCGGCAAATGAGCGCACGGTAAACAACTATATATTTGAGGGCATACACGAAGACGGGCAAGTCAATACTACACCGGTAAGCTTCTACGATCCCGCTCAACCTATAGCTGCTAACCGGTGGGTGCGCTATGGCTTTACCGGTGTAGGCGAAAGCTATATAGAAGATGCTTCATGGATACGCCTCAGCGAATTGATGGCTACCTATACTGTTATTCTGCCCGATAAAAAAATTCACGAGGTGCGGGTATCACTGATTGGCACCAATCTTTTCCTGATCACACCCTACTCCGGTGTCGATCCATCGTCATCATTGTTTGGCTATACCAACGGCACTGGCCTCGATCTTTTTAACGTACCCGCTACCCGCACATTTACTGCACGTGTTACCATTAAAATCTAACACTATGAAATTTACAAAACCCGCATATATAGTAATGCTTGTTGGCCTGGTTACGCTTACGGGCTTTCAGAAATCGGAAGATGATTTTATCAGCCTCATCAAAGAACAGCTAAACCTATATTCAAAAAATCACCCGGAAGAAAAAGTATATCTTCAATTCGATAAGCCATTCTATAAACCGGGTGAAGATATCTGGTTCAATGTATTTCTGCTCGATGGCAGCACACACAAGCCATCTTCTACCAGCGATGTGGTATATATAGAATTGAGTGACCCCAAGGGTAACAAAGTATCTACTTTGAGTCTTTTTGTAAAGGATGGTACAGCACGCGGAGATTTCAGTTTGGAAGAATCCGTAGCAGGCGGTATATATTCTGTGACGGCCTATACGCGATGGATGCAAAATGCAGGCGAGCTAAGTTATTTTTACAAAAAAATACCCGTACAGAAAGTCATAACTCCACGCCTGCTACTAAAGATAGATTTCGAGAAAGAAGCCTACGGTCCTGGTGATGAAGTAAACGCTACATTAACAGCCAGCGACCTGAAAAATATACCTCTCGCAAATGCTGAAGTACATTCAACCATACGCCTGCAAGGCGAGGTAATTAATACAAACAACTATACCACAAACGAACAAGGCAAACTTACTGTGAGTTTAAAATTGCCCGGTGACCTTTCCACCACGGATGGTATTCTGCATTTACGCATTACCGCGCATGGACAGGAGGAGTCCATAACACGATCTGTACCTATTGTGCTGAATAAGATAACACTGAAATTTTATCCGGAGGGTGGCGATATGCTGAGCGGCACGAACTGTCAGGTGGCTTTTGAAGCATTGAATGAATTTGGAAAAGGGGCTGATGTATCGGGCTATATTGTGGACGAACGCAATACTGTGGTTACTTCCTTCACAAGCTTTCACATGGGCATGGGAGCCTTCAATTTTATACCGCGAGAAGGTCACACCTATAAAGCACGTATAACAACACCCGCAGGCAACGATAGTTTATTTTCATTGCCGACAGCAACGCCATCAGGATATACTATACACCTAGAGAGAGGAAGCGCATCAACATTATCCGGCATTGTTCAGGCATCACAAACAGGAGAAGCATTCCTGGTAGGGCAATCACATGGTATAATATACTATGCCGAAAAAATTCTGCTGAAGAAAGGCGCCAATCCCGTCACAATTAAATCCAATCTTTTCCCGGCAGGTATAGCAGTATTTACCTTGTTCAATGCTGAGGGGCTCGAAGAGGCCGAGCGACTTGTATTTCTGAATCAACAGAAAACTTTGCATGTAACGATCAATACCGACAAGAAGAATTATACACCACAGGAAAAAGTACAGATAACAATACGCACGACCGATGATGCCGGCAAACCTGTGCCTGCAAAATTATCTTTGTCCGTTGCCGATGACCAATTGATTTCTTTTGCCGATGACAAACAGGATAATATACTCTCATGGATGTTTCTGTCTTCGGAGTTGAAAGGGAAGATACAGGAACCCTCATTTTATTTTGATCCGACTGAGCCGAAAGCATCTGCAGCATTAGACTATCTCATGCTTGTTCGCGGCTGGAGACGATTTACCTGGAAAGAAGTTTTCAGGAACAATACAGCCATAACGTGGCTCCCCGAAAACAACAGTACCATTTCGGGGTTTGTACTCGATCCGCGCAACAATAACACCGAAGCCGAAGTAACGTTGCTTGAGTTGGGCAATCGCAGAAGAATTGCCAAAGTAAAAAGTACCCGCAACGGACAGTTCACTTTTAAAAATATAGATGCCTCTACATCTATACTGTTGTTGACACGAAGACCCAATCAGCTCAGCATTCCTGAACGACCTGTGTTTTCTTCTGCATCGCTGCAATACTCCAATAGTTTACAGATCAAGGAAAGTACAGTGCCTGTTGTTATCGGCTCACCTACGCGCCAGGATGTTATGGCTTCTACGCCCACGCAGGGCTCCATGGATTTTTCAATGGAAGAAGATGTAGCTCAACTGCAGGAAGTTGTAGTAGTGTCGTACGGTGTCGAAAATAAAATGGCACTCACCGGCTCGCTGGCAAATATTTCGGGCGCTCCTATTGAAAATATACCGGCCTATTCTTCCACCGAAAATATACTGCAGGGCCGTGTATCAGGTCTGCAAATACAACAACAAAATGCAAATGCCGGCAGCTCCTCTACACTTACTTTAAGAGGTATAAATTCATTCGGCAACGGGCGTAACGAACCGCTGTATGTAATTGATGGTATACCGATCAGTACAAACCTGAGTGCTAACTATCCTAACGGAAGTATTCTGAGCACGGAAAACATTTCTTCCATACACGTTCTGCAAAGCCCTGAAGCTACAGCTCTGTTCGGCTGTATGGCTGCGAATGGTGTTATCCTGATCAACACTCGCTCCTTTATACCAAGCGGTAGTTTTTCAAGAAAAATGCGCAAAGAGAAATATGCCAGTCTCCTGGTTGCACCACGATTATTCTCTGTAACACGTGAGTTTTATACTGACACTTCTAAAAAACAAAAATCAGATGAACGTAAAAATTTTCAGACTACCGTTTACTGGAATCCTACTATTGTAACAGACGAAAAAGGCGAAGCACAGATCAGCTTTAACAATAGCGATGCAACATCGGCTTTTCGCATTACGGCAGAAGGTATAACGGCCAACGGATTGATTGGTCGTAAAGAAGAAATATACTCTGCTTCATTACCCTTTACACTTGATGCTAAAATGCCTGGCTTTCTTGGGTTTGACGACACTCTTCGCCTGCCTGTAATGGTGAAAAATACACTGCCCACACCACTCGATGCAGAACTTATGGCAGAATTGCCAACAGGTTTAAAGGCATTGTCAGCCACAAACATTTCTGTTCATGTAGAACCGGAGAGGACAAAAACATACTGGATTACGCTTGTAACCGATCATACCATCGGTACATTTCCGGTTACGATCTGGCTGCGAGGCAAAAAATATTCCGACAAGATCAGTCAGAGTATATCTGTTCACCCGATCGGTTTCCCTATGAAGCTAAGTTTCTCGGATAAAAACATAGAGAACAATCTGCGGTTTAAAATAAACGATATTGAAACGGGAACTTTGCGAGGAGAGTTAACAGCCTATACAGATATAGTGAGCGATCTCTTTGCGGGTGCAGAAGGGATTTTACAACAACCTCATGGATGTTTTGAGCAGGTATCATCTTCTACGTTCCCCAATATACTGGCGCTGCAATTCATGAAAGAAAGCGGCCAGCTTCAACCCCATGTTGAAGCATTGGCCTTGCAGTATATTAAAAGCGGGTATAAACAATTAACCGCTTATGAAATAAATGACGGAGGGTTTGAGTGGTTTGGACATCCGCCAGCACACGAAGCGCTCACAGCATACGGACTGCTTGAATTTCTGGAAATGAAAAAAGTATTCAACGATGTTGATGATGCCATGCTGAGTCGCACCCGCGATTGGTTGCTAAGCCGCAGAAAAGGTGATGGTACTTTTTTGCAGAATCATGGCAAGTATGGATTTTCAAGCGCATCGGCAGAAGTAAACAATGCATACATGGTATATGCATTAGCCGAGGCCGGAGTTACCGCACTGGAAAAAGAGTATAGCAAAAGCCTGGACGAAGCGTGGGCCAGTAAAGATATGTATCGCATGGCGCTGATGGCCAATGCAGCCCATCGCCTGCAAAAAGAAAATGACTATACGCAGTTAATCGCATACTTCTTACAACAAATAAAAGACGACAGAGGATTTAATAATTTAAAATGCGATCATTCCATCACCAGGAGTTACGACAACTCCCTGCTTATTGAAACAGTGTCGTGGTGGTGCATAGCCATGTTACAATCGCGCGATAAAGATCTCGCTACGATTAACCAGTGCATCCAGTTTATCCGGTCAAAGCGGTCGTTCGGAATGTTTGGCTCGACCCAAGGCACAACGGTAGCCCTACAGGCGCTTACACGCTACGCAGCCTTAATAAATAGCAACCGCGAAAAAGGAGAGATCGCAGTAGCCGTTAACAGCACTGTTACCGATAAATTCTCCTATACTAAAGAAACGCATGATAAGATTGTGTTAGACAAATTCAGTCAACAATTACACAATGGCACCAACGTGGTGCAGATAAAATTCAACAATACTGGCGAAGCACTTCCATATTCATTAAACATTCGCTGGAATACAAAGGCACCGGCATCTGATTCTGCATGCCGTGTTCAGATAGATACCAGGCTGACACAATCTGCTATAAAGATGAGTGAGACCGTACGATTTACAGCTACTGTACGCAATCTAAAAAATGAAGGTATACCCATGACCGTAGCACTGATCGGAATTCCCGGAGGGCTTTCATTGCAGCCCTGGCAGTTAAAAGAGATGCAGGAAAAAGGTGTGTTCGATTTCTATGAAATACTGGACGACCGATTGGCTATTTACTATCGTGAGCTGGAACCCAACGCTATACGTGTTCTTCATTTCGATCTGAAGGCAGAAGTTTCCGGGAATTATACCAGCAGAGCAAGTTGTGCTTATTTATACTATACCGATGAGTATAAACACTGGGTGAAGGGGAGCACCGTGAGCATTCAATAACATATAACTATAATTTTACCCCACATGCCCGGATCCAAGTCTCACCAACAGCACGACCATACGCACAGAGACTTGGATCTGCATGACAACCAATTAACACTCACTAACGAAAATATTTTTGAAGAGCCTTGCGCTTACATGTGCGCAGGTCTGTTATCAGACTTCTTCAGTATGCTTTCTATCGCTCTGCGCAGTCGGCCGATCAGGTCAAAGCGTGAAGAAGATGATGAAGTATATTTCTGTTCAGCATACTCCGGCATAAATCGCGGGTCTGTTAACCCGTTCATAGTAGAAAGCGATGCTTGTCGTATAAAATCTTTTCTTGTAGTCATAACGCAGGTGCTGAGATGCTCAGCCGTAAATACACTGCAATATTACGGCTCCTGTAAGCAGCTGTCTAAAAGATGTAATGAAACCAATCAATATACTTTTGCAAAGGGTTGAAATGACATTCCAATGCAAACGTATGATACCTGTAGTGGAGTGAACATTCTGCTCATTTTTTACAAAGTGCTCTATATAAATATGCCCTTGCAGATACCTTGCAATCGTTTGGCATTAACTGTTTAAAAAGAATTTTCTGTATTTGAAAAACATGCTGATCTTCGCGGCCTGAAAATTTGTTATGCATCCGGGCAACGCAGTGGCTACACTGTTAAGCTGGCGTAACGAAATAAAGGACCTTATATAGTATATGAAAAAAAGTTTGTTCGCATTGCTGTTGGGTGGTTTGGGCATTGGCACCACCGAATTTGTCATGATGGGTTTATTACCCGACATCGCTAACAATTTAGATGTATCGATACCCGTAGCAGGATATCTCATTTCTGCTTATGCATTGGGCGTAGTGATCGGTGCCCCACTGTTAGTAATTCTCGCTGGTGGTTATCCTCCTAAAAAAATATTGATCACACTTACCATCATGTTCACGGTGTTCAATGGCTTGTCAAGTCTGGCACCGGGATATATATCTTTATTCTTCCTTCGCTTGTTATCAGGCCTTCCGCACGGAGCCTTCTTTGGAGTGGGAGCTGTAGTGGCCAGTCGCCTGGCTGATAAGGGTAAAGAAGCACAAGCTGTATCAATCATGTTTGCCGGGCTCACTATTGCAAACCTGATGGGTGTTCCGCTTGGTACATTTCTCGGGCACAACTATAGCTGGCGCTATTCATTTTTACTCATTGCTGCGATCGGGTTGATCACGTTACTCTGCCTGCAATTGTGGATGCCTAAATTGGAGAATAATAACAAAACCAATATAGCCGAGCAGCTTACATTCTTTAAGCGTTTGGATGCATGGCTCATCATTAGCATTACCGCTATAGGTACCGGTGGACTCTTCTGCTGGATCAGCTATATAGCTCCGCTGCTCACCAACGTATCGGGCTTCTCTGCAGACCAGGTTCCATTTATACTCTCCTGGGCGGGTCTGGGTATGCTTGTTGGTAACCTGATGGGAGGCTGGCTGGCCGATCGCTATTCACCCGCTAAAACATCTTTTGCATTGCTGCTGTGTATGGTGGCATCGCTTATACTGGTATCGTTCTTCTCACAGTATAAAAGTATAGCGCTCATCACTACATTTATCACGGGTGCATTGTCGTTCTCACTGGCTGCTCCTATACAGATGCTAATGATACAGACAGCACGCGGAGCCGAGATGTTTGCTGCGGCAGTATCGCAAGCTTGTTTTAATATAGGCAATGCGTTGGGTGCTTTCCTCGGAGGTCTTCCGTTAATGGCAGGCTACTCCTATACTTCTCCGGAATGGGTTGGTGTATTTATGGCGTTGATCGGTGCGGCTTCTGCAGCCATGTTAATACGCGGCACGCAAAAGAGCATAGTAACACAGCCCCAGGCATAGTACTGATATAATCGAACTAATATAGTAATGCACCTGAAATCCTCAGGTGCATTTTCGTTTCTTATAGGTATGTTTGCAGCATGGAAACAGCCGATAGCTTTCTCGATTTGCTGGCCGAACCAGCTAAACGCGCGCTGCAACGTGCCGGTATAAAAACACTCGATCAGCTTTCGTGGCTTAGCGAGAAGGAAGTGCTTGAACTTCACGGCATGGGCCCCGGCAGTATAAACAAGTTGCGAAAAGCACTTGATGCCAAAAATCTTTCCTTCCGTAAGAAGTGATCTATACAGTATCTATATATTTTACTTCTCTACTTTATCATACAACTTTAATCCTTGCAATAACCGGTTTATTGTTTTGGTCATACGGCTTACCCGTGTATCAAGCTTCTTAGCAGAGAAGATATAGTCTATATAGAATTTCTGCTCGCTATCAGAAAGTGCGTTGAAGAATTCTAGCGCAACTGGTTCATCGCGCAAACACAACATCAGTTCTTCAGGTACTTCAAGCGGATCGGTATCCGGATACAGTATAACATGAACATAATCACCTTCCTTCTTTTTTATAGCCTTTCGTATCTCGGCCTTTACGGGCAAAAATAACTTGCCATTGCCCATCGGCATCAAGTGACATTTCTGTATAGCGTAACCATCAATTGTTCCTTTGACTTTTACCGCTCCAAAGGGTTTAGCTTTATTCTGTACTATCTGAGGTATACGTGCATACGTCCAGCCGCCTTTGCCCTGAAAGCGTTCGAGTTTGTATTTCTTATCAACGAGAGGTTTCATTCAAAAATCTTTCCTGCATACCAATGAAATATACTATACGAATTACAGGAATATAGTTGCCCAATATGCGTAAATAAAAAATCATATACAGGATACTGAAAACCGCAGACCTTCGCAACATATATACTATGTGCGTTTTTCGATATAGCCATCGGGGTCTGCAGG
>NZ_DATCSD010000003.1:0-18306 GCF_036568665.1 Ohtaekwangia sp.
GTATAGTTGGTCCACGTCTTGATGTTTTGCAACGACAGGTATATGCGCACATTCGATGCACGGATTTTCGAGATCCAGCTATTCGGCAATGTATAGCCGAGGCTTACATTTTTCAGACGCAGATAGGTAGCGCTCTCAATGAAACGATCGGATATAGTAATAGCCGGATCCTGATAAGCGGCTTTTACATCTGTGTCAGTATTTGTTTCGGTATAGCGGTTTAGCAACGTAGTAGAGGCATTGGTATACCCTGTGCCTAACTCCAGCTGTGCGCGGTTTTGATTGTAAAGTTTTCCGCCCACTTGTGTTTGGAAAAATATAGTGAGATCGAAGCTTCCCACCGGGGTATGATAGCGAACGTTGTTTGTAAGACCTGCAGTAAAGCTAGGTTGGTTGTTGATAATGATGCGATCATCGGTTTGCGTGATCTTGCCATCGCCATTCTGGTCTTTATACTTCTGCCCGCCCACACTTTTTTGTTGTTGTGGCGTAAGCGCATTCGCTCCTTCTTCGCCCGGTTTGATCAGGCCATCGGTTTGATATACTATAAATGAACCGATCGCATAGCCTTTCTTTACGATAGAAGGTTGTGATATAAGCGGTATAAATTGATCGAGACCCGGACCAAGATCCAATACTTTATTACGGTTCAAGGCATATACCAGCGAAGTGCTCCAGTGTATTTTCTGGTTGCTGATGTTCTGCGAGTTGAGGGCAAGCTCTATACCTTTGTTCTCTACTTTACCAATGTTCTGATATATAGTAGATGTTTGTCCACCGGTAGAAATGGCGAGGCCTGATGTACCTGATACCGGAGCGTTCAGTAACAGATCAGATGTAGTCTTCTTATAGACGTCAGCTACCAGGGTTAATCGGTTATCGAAGAAACCTATATCAACACCGATATCAACCTGTGCGGTTTTCTCCCAACCGAGATCAGGGTTGCTGGCTGCACTGGGTGAATAACCGATTACGGTGGTGTTGGAGAAGTTATATCGGTAAGGAGACAGGCGAGCAACCGATGAGTAAGGAGGTATAGCCTGGTTACCGGTAATACCAGCGCTTGCTCTCAGCTTCAGTGTATTGATCTGGTTTACGTTGAAGAAATCTTCTTCCGTTATATTCCAGCCCAATGCTACCGAAGGAAATACACCCCACTTGTTATTGTCACCAAAGCGCGATGAACCGTCTGCGCGTACCGTTACCGTTGCAAGATACTTTTCGTTGAAACCATAATTTACCCGACCGAGGAAAGAAGCCAGTTGCCAGGCGGAAGTATAAGATTTGGCAATGCGTGCCGTATTACCATCGCCCAGACTATTTACCGTTAATTGATCGAATGCAAAACCGTTTGACTCTGCAACAGATCCATTGGTCTTCGAAGCCTGTGCGGTGGCACCAATGATTGCATTGATATTATGTATACCATTGATCTGCTTCGTGTAGGAGAGTGTATTTTCGTTAAGCCAGTTGGTAGTAAATACTGCACCGATCGTTCCAAGTCCGTTGAAGGATTGACCCTCAGCCGTAGAGTTAGGCAGGTAGCGGTTTTGTTTATTATCCACTACATCGGCACCGAACAATACTTTCGCTACGAGCCCTTCGGCTATTTCGTACTCGGCCGCTATATTTCCCAGGAAGCGATTCGTCTTGCTGTCGTTTAGCTGATTGTAAAGTGAGTTGATGGGATTTTGCAGGCTTGATTCAAATGAACTTTTGATCACATAGTCGCCATTGTTATTATAGATCGGCAGGGAGGGAGGAGTTTGCAGCAATGCCGGTATAATGGCATCCGGTGCCACATCAGCTTTTACTATACTGGCTGTAAGAAATGTGATGAAGCGAAGTCGCTTGTTATACTCATGATCTATATTAAACCGTGCTGAAGCGCGGGTAAATCCTGTATTGCGAAGTATACCTTCCTGTTTAAAGTAATTACCGGAGAATGCTATACTTGTTTTTTCACTGCCGGTTAATATTGATAAACTATGGTTCTGAATGGGAGCCTGTCGAAACGCTGCCTTCTGCCAATCTGTTCCTACACCGGCTGTATCCAGTGCATAGTTGTTGGCGATAGCAGCATTTATAGCATTGGTGTTATTGGTTTTGAGTGTACCTAACTTACCACTGTTGCGTGCTGCATCGGTGCGCAGGGCCCACCACTGTTCAGCATTCATCAACGGTATAGTACGTACTACTTCCTGCACGCCATAGTAGCCATCGTACGATATCTGTGATTCATTCTTACGGGCTTTTTTAGTGGTGATAATGACTACACCGTTGGCACCCCGCGATCCATATATAGCGGTAGCCGAAGCATCTTTCAACACATCTATATTTTCAATATCCGAAGTATTGATCGATGATAGCGGGTTGATCTTCGGACCGTTGGTAACCTGGGCATCGTTCAGGTCATAATCATTGTTGATCGGGAAACCGTCTATAACATAAAGCGGTTCGCTGCCGGCTGTGATGGAGTTGTTACCGCGGATCTGCACGCTTACACCACCACCGGGTTGCCCGGATGTTTGCGTTACGATAGCACCCGCTACAGCACCTTGCAACAATCGCTCTACTGAAGCAACAGGTTGTGCTTTTAACTCGGGCGATACCGATGCAACGGAGCCGGTAATGTCTTTTCGTTTTTGTTCACCATAACCGATCACTACAATTTCGTCTAACACATTTTCAATTTGCAACGTAACGTCTGTTGCCTCACCTGTGAGTTCGTAGATCTCTACTTCCTGTTGTTTATACCCTACAAGATTTACCTGTAGTGTAAAGGGAAATTCTTTGGCAGGTGCTATAGCGAAGTTTCCTTCGGTATCCGATATAGCATACGAAGAAGTTCCCTTCAGTACGATGGTTGCACCCGGCAATGGATCGCCCGCTGCATCCTTGACAGACCCGGTTAATTTCTCCTGCGCATACGCAAACCCGGAGAGAAATACCGAAGCCAATGTTGTGAGTAAAAGTTTTTTCATGGAAAAAAAAGGTTAAAGGATTCCCATGCAGCTCCTGTAGGGAGCTGCCGGTGTTGGTTAGTATATAGTTAAATTAGGTTTCTGTTATTGGGCGGCTGCGCGTTGTTCGAATTTCTCTTTCTCGATTTCAAAGCGCCTGAGCTCAGGCTTGAGGTATCCGAACGCATGAAGATCGTTCTGGCCGTGGTCGATTACCCAGAGTAAAAACTTCAGCGCTTCCGGGTTTGTATTTACTTTGCTCAGCGAAAGGTGCAGGTATTCTACAGGTATATTTTTACTTTTCTCTTCGCTCTCCAGGCGGGCAATCACGGCATCAGCATCATCGAATATTTTTTCGCTGTCGGCAACGCGGCCGTTATCATCGAGGTCTACCGGAAGTATAGCTATACCACGCAGCGGTTTGCGGGTAGTGGCATCATATACCAATCCCAATGTTCCGTACGATACACCGGTAGAGTCTTTCAATAAAGCTTTGATGAGATGTTCATCTGCACCGGCAATGGCTTTACCGGTAATGTTTTGTTGTTCGTAACCAAAGTAATGCGCAAAAGTAACGGGAGCGCCTGCTTTCTGCAGACGGGTATATATAGTATACGGAACTTTCACCTCTTGCTTCTTATCCTTGTCGGCCAGTATATCGTGAAAGTATAATTGTTTGATCAGTGCATTCGTCAAACCCTTGTCGTGATAGGTTTTCGCGAAGGCAGAAGAAGCATTGGCTACCGGTAATAAAGCATAGCGCCCTATATATAGGTAGTCGCGGGTATCTTTTACCGATTTTTCCGGTTCGTAAGCTTCTATCAGCAAATCGTATTTAGCCGGGTCGGTTGTTGTGCGGGTTTCAATAATTACTTCGGTAGAAGGATTATCCGCTTTATAGTCTTTAATCCACTTCTCTACCAGCGGATATGCAAAGCGCACACCAGTGATTACTACTTTGTTCTTGGAAGTTTCCTGTGCCAGTGCAGCACTTGCCAATAGTAACAGGAAATAAACTATCACTACAGAAATGAAAGATCTCATGTCTTTTTTAAGTAAAAATGTAAATGAAAATGAATGTGAAAATCAGGGCGGCTACGGTATACACCAAGCCTTAAAGAAATTCCACCAAAAAATCCTTAAGACCGGTGTATCCGGAACCATATAGTTTTACAGCGCGCTTACCAGGTTTGATAAGGGCTGTGCGAATACAGCTAGTATATACTTAGCACATGGAACAACAACAGCAACAACAACTACGATGGTAGTGTGTAGGGGATGCGGCATGTCTCGTAAGAGAAAATGACCTGATTGAAAAACTGTTTGTTTTCATTGGGTTGATTTTATAGTTCCAAACTTTATTGGCAGGCTTGAGCACCTTGTCGTTGGTGGGTGACTGGTTGCCAGAAGTTCATAGAGCCTGTTCTCTCCCTTCTTCGCTATAAAATCAATCTGGTGGGAATTGATTTGTCTACTAATTCGATAGACAAAAGTATGTGGGCGGTGCTATATATGCAAGGCACACCGGTTATTTCTTTGTGTTTTATATTAATTTTTTTGAAATAGACGTCTAACTGTCGTTAGGAAACGACAGCGCGGGTTTACAACAGGCGAATAGCGTACTATATATATTATAGAGGGTGAACCTCTATAATATGAAGGAAATACTATATAGGTGTGTAAAAAATGAAACACCTATAGCTATAGGACTTATCCGAAAAGCAGAAAGGCAATGATAAGCGTGATAACAATGTTGAAGCCCTGTGCTATAAGAAAAGCATATAGGGGCTTTTTACTGTTTTCGTTAAAGAGATCGGAGAATTTCGTTTCCAGGCCAATGCTCGTAAAGGCCAGCACAAACCATAATGTCTGAATACTCTTCATACTGTCTTTAACCGATGCCACAGCTTCGGGGCGAAGTATAAATGAGAAGAGGAGTGAAGCAGCTACAAATCCCAATACAAATTTAGGGAAGCGTTCCCAGATAAGACCCAGTGTTGGTTTGGCAACCGTTCCGTCTTTTTGAGTTTTGTTGGTATAGGTCCAGTAAATGCTGATGGCAAATGCAGCAACTCCGAGCAATACGTTCTGCGAGAACTTTACAATGGTGCTGATCTTTAAAGCCGTGTCGCCCACGAGTGTTCCGGATGCGACTACCGCTCCCGTTGTATCAATACTTCCACCGAGCCATGCCCCGGTTACTTCCTGCGAAAAATGAAAATGATTGGCGATATAGGGCATCACGATCATCATCGGTATAGCCACGATCAATACCAGTGAAATAACATACGAGAGTTTTTTTGAATCACCCTGTATAGCACCGGCTGTAGCGATAGCGGCTGATACACCGCATATAGAGACAGCACTGGAGATCATCATGGTGAGTTCTTCATCGAGCTTGAGCTTGCGGCATACCCAGTAAGCAAAATACCATACGCTGAGTACAACGGCCAGCGCCTGTATCAACCCGAGTGCCCCGGCTTTGAGTATATCTGAGAAAATTACCCCGGTGCCGAGTAATACAAGTCCGATCTTTACAAACAATTCCGTTGATAATGTATTTCGAAACCAGTCGGGGAGGGTAAGTGTATTGCTGATGAGCAACCCGATGGTGAGACTGAAAATTACAGCTTCGAGGTTTAATGATTTTATCGTGCTATTACCCGCCAGTATCACGGCAATGATGGTGAGCAGGAAGAGTATAGGAAATACGATTACCAGGTTCTTCCACGATTTTCCGGTTAGTATAGCACCCGCTATAGCAACAACAAAAGTATAGATAAATTGTATAGCGATAGCAGACAGGTTATTGGCTGCAAACACTTTTTGGGCAAGCTCACTGCTGTCTTTCCATGCGAAGGTGGGTGTTGGTAAAATAAACCAGCCGAGAAAAATGAGAATGGTTGCTCCTCCCAGTATTACGGATGCCCAATCTTCATGTAAAGAAAAACCGGTCTTTGCTGCTGCTTGCGTCATGGTTGTTAAATTTCGTGAAGGTAAGATACTTGAATGTGTGTAACACTGCAACGACAATGAAGCAAGTATATAGAATGCGATGATGAACGGGAGTGTATAACAGTTGTCGGGCTTATGAGAGGCTGCGCGTTGGTGGCTACGGAATGCACCAGGATCTTTAGAGAAATTCCACCAAAAAATCTTTTAAGACCGGTGCATCCGGAAGCCATGTTATTCGCATGAAACAAGGCCGCTTTATTGCCTCATGCTGTTTACCAGTAGCCCTGAAGTTGTTCAGGCTGGTATATATCGTGTTTCACTACAATTCTTTTAAGTCTATCAAATCTATAGACAAATGTAGTTTTAAAAAGAATATCTGCAAGCAACGCTCAATTATTTTTTAATTAAATCGTAAGCGCGATCTCTTTTATTTTCTGCAGGCGCTGTTCGAGATAATGGGTAACGTGATCGAACGGATTGAATTCCAAACCTTCTACACCTGTGCCATATACACTGGTATGCGGACGAATCGCGTAGAAATATACTTTGTTGGTTTTACGATCTACTATATATTCAATACTCCCTGTATCCAGCAACGCTGCGTGTGCTACTTTTTCGATAGCATTCACAATTTCCAGCGAAGGTGTGTATACATCCGACTTTACTTCGATAGACCATGCTTCGGCCTGGTCTCCGGCATGGTATACTTTGGCTGCATATAACAATTGTCCGTTCAGGATCTCTGCGCGTACAATATAATTTCCCTTGGGAGATATATACTCCTGCACCACAAACGATTTATCGCCATATACCGGCAGTGTGTCGTTGATGATAGCGTTGATAAGGTCTCCGATCGAATCGAATCGTGTAGTAGTGATATGATCGTTCAGTCCGTTGCTTTTCAACAGTATCGGGAAATTCAGTTCATTACCGGCAGCGAGCAACTGATCGATGCTGCTCACAATGCGCGTGCGTGGAAAAGGAATATCCAGCGAAGCGAATATAGCCAGTTGCCGCGATTTGGTGCTGAGTATCTCAGTAGCGCGTGATCCGTTGATCACTTTGCTGCTGTTGATCACACCGTTCAGCTTCTCTACGTGCTTTACATACTCGATGGTCTGTGCTATACCCAGTGCGTTGTGTGTGAAATAAGGCGGTGAACTCATGTCGTTAAACACAAGACTATAGGGAACTTCATATTGAGCCGGATCATATAAATGGTCGGCCGGATTAATTGTTTCGTACGCTATACCTCTGGCAGCAAGCTTTTCGAAGAGCGGATTATACTGCTCCGGATGCCCGTAAATAATGCCAATGGGTTTTTCAAAAAATGCGTGCATGGTTGTAGTTTTTCTGGATGAAAGTTTACTAGGCAGCTTTGCGAAAGGCCGGTATCAGGTTTTTATGTTTTTTGCTTCCTACAAGCGGCAGCAGGTGCAGGTATAGCGGTGTGCTGCTCTTTTCGGTCTTCGGATTATATTTACCAACAATCATCGGTATATACATTACGCGTCTGCGGCTGGCTGCACCGGTAAGAGGAGAGGGCGCTACGCGGTGCCATATTCTTCCGTCATGTATTACCAGGTCTCCGGCTTTTGCATCTACCAGCACTTCGTTCTTGTCATCGTAGTTGTTGAGATAATATTTTTTGCGGAAGAGTAAATCCCACAGTCCTTGCTTGTGTGTGCCAGGCAATACACGCAGTCCGCCTTTATCAGTAGAAGAATCATCCAGGTAAAAACCGATGTTCAGCATCGGTGCTACTTTCTTTCCATAGAATATATCTCGTGCGCTATCGGTATGCCAGCCCATGTGATAGAAGTTACTTCCTTCCGTGTTCACATAGTGATTAAATACAACACCATCTTTTTCTTCGAGGCCGAGGCGTGCACCTTCAGGCATTAATACTTTGAGTTCCTGTAATGCAGCATTGTTTGCAAAATTCTTTACCGCTTCGCTATGCTGGTTGGTAAAAGCAAATCGCTGCACGATGGTTTGTCCGTTCTCATCTACACCATATTTAATAGGCACTCCGTTTATTTTCTGAACGTTGTTCTCCACCCAACGGCGTTGCACCTGCTCAGTAGAGTGTATAATCTCTTCAACTGTTTCGCGCGATGCGTAGCCTTCAAAGTGTATAAAACCATTTTGTTGGAAGAAGGTGATTTGTTCCTGTGTCAGTTTGCCTTCGAATGTGAATTTTTTATAAGTAGCCATGATGTTCTATGGTTTAAGTGTTCAATGATTAAATTTAATGTTCAGTGTTTAGGGGTTCTATATGTATAGTGTTGAAGCGGCATTCTTCTCTCTGCTTTTCACTTTCGGCTTTGTGCTCGTGAAAAGATATACTCTGCCAGTGCTTACTCGTTCAGGAGTATAGCTGCTCAACAATATATATAGGGGATAAGGGTATAGACGGAATCAACAACAACAGCAGTTGCGCATTCGGGGATTTATGTTGATTGCCTGTGGGGACATGTTACTACGAACGGAGAAATTTTTTCTGTGTTTCATGTTGGTTAAAAATTTTATAGTTCCAATTTTTTTTATTGGTAGGAATTAGCACCTTTTCAACCACACAGTTGATAGGTTGCTAGGGGATCGCTGAGCCTATTCTCTACTCCCTTCTGTATAAAACCAATCTGGTGAGAATTGATTTGTCTACTAAATCGATAGACAAATATCAGTATTGATATTGAACTTACAAATATTTCGAAGAAAATTTTTTAAAAAGTTGTTTTCCAGGCCGCAGACCTCAATTATCCGTGATCTGTGTGTTGATGTAGAAGCGCTCCTCGTCTGCTTCAAAACTCTCTGCCGGCATATTTTTAAGCGTCATGGATTTCCATTGCGTTGTGGGATATATATAGGTAAACCGATCGGGTGAAGTAGTAATGCGAACAGGCATTTGAAAATTTTCTACATCAGCTTGCCAGCGATATGTTACCAGCAAGTCTGCGCCCTTCTGCTGCAGTTTTACTTCCAGGGTTGGAATGGTTGTATACTGTAAATACTGCCGGAAGAAATACGTATAGTCTGAGCAGGTATACTGGTTAATGAACCCGATAAGATCATTAGCCGATAATGTCTGGTAACGAAAATGCGATTGTATGTTGCGCAGCAGGTTTATCCATAGGCTATCGTTATTCAATGCATATCGAAAAGTATTTAACATCAGCGAACCTTTGCTATACATATCACCAATGTCGTAGTAGATATGGTTAACATCATATATACCGGTAACAGGTTCTTTGTTGCTTACATGGTCGCGTTGCTTCTGCATTTCCAGTAAAGCTTCTTCTTCACCAAAACGATAATCAATCACGAGTGCTTCTGCGTAAGTGGCAAACGCTTCGTGGATCCACATATCGGCCAGGTCTTTGCAACTGATGGCATTGCCCCACCATTCGTGTGCTGATTCGTGCCATAGTAATGGATTGGTGTCGCTAGCATTGGCAGCAGTAATTTTACCGATGCATACTCCGCTCTGGTGTTCCATCGGGTATAAACTCTCCAATAATGTAAACCCATCGCGCGGAAACGGATATTTACCAAAGTATTTTTCATAGCATTGCAACATTGGTTTTACCTGGCGAAACATTTCGCGTGCACGCTTGGCATTGTAGGGCATTGCATAGTAATCGATAGTAAGCGTATCGTTTTGTTGCTGTATATAGTAGTCCTCCCAGTGTTCGTATAGTCCTATTGAAAATGTTACGTTATAATTATTGATCGGGTAGCTCACATACCATTCAAACCGGGTTTGCTGATTCGGCATGGGTGTTTTGCGTATAAGCCTGCCGTTGGATATCTCGGTATATTTCTCCGGCACTGTGATCCATATCTTCATGCTGTCGGGTTCATCGGAAAGATGATCTTTATTGGGCCACCACAGGCTGGCGCCTGAGCCCTGGCATACTACCTGTGCCCACGGATTTCCCAACGAATCTTTATCCCACAGCACGCCTCCATACATCGGTATAGAGAAATCTGGTGTTTGCGGTATACCTTCGTAATATAGTGTGATCTCTTCCTGGCTTCCGGTTTTCATTTCCCGGGGCATGGTAATGAACACCGCATTGTATTCGCGCGTATAGGGCAGCGGTTGGCCGCGATAAAGAATCTGGTTGATGTGCATGTTAGCATACAGATCTACCTGCATCTGGCGAAATGGTTCTGTAACCGTAAACCGTATAGCATTACTACCTTTTACAGATTGCTTGTCGAGGTTGACTGCTACATCAAGATGATAGAACGTAACATCGTAGCAGGTGCGCAGCGGTGACAGTTTTCCTCGCAATGTATCTGCCCGCGTGAAACCATTCTGTCGGTTCGATACTCTTATCGTTGGTTTGTTTTTTGGTGGCGCTATATTTTCTGTTTGTCGGAGTGAATCAGGTAATACCGGTTTTACAATGTTATAATTTTCCCAGAAGGTTTCATCAGCATCTTTACTCACCAGGTTATTCATAGACGAAAGGTTCGATCCTATATTTCCTTCCTGGAAACTTTTTACGCTATCGGTGTTAACATCCGTAATTGTCAGGCTCATGTCGGCAGTCCAGGGGCGATCTTTCATTTTCCGTTTACCGCTGTTTACGACCACATCCCAATGCCGCTGAATAGAACTGAGATACCATTTGCCACGATACGGTTTATAGTGGATGGTATAATTGATTTGTTTGAAATCTAATCGCGCTCTTATTACTTTCGACATAATGGTATAGGCTATACCTCCCTTGCCGTGCCGGTTTATATACTTAACACCTTGCGGACTTAGTTGATAATCTATTCTGACAAATGCCAGTGATTCTTCGTCAATGAAAAATTTTAATTTCAGAATCGCTTTTCGGGCACGCTCCTTCGGCATGACATTAACAATAATGAGATCGCGATCGTCTTCATGAATGGTTTCAGTATATTCATATATATAGTACCGGAAGTTTTCGGGGTTCAACGGATTTAGTCGCAGCAGACGATATTGTATCAGATCATCGCCCAGACTTCCGCGTGCTCCGTTGGAGATATTGCTCATCCAGTAATAGAATTGTATATCCTGTGAATGTGGTATATCTTTTTTTCTTCCTTTGATAATACGGATCTGATCGGTAAACTTGTCCGTTGCCCGCTCTACTTTATAGATGTCCAGTACCGACTCATTGTAAGTTAACTCTTCATCAGCCAGCCATATATTTTCGCGATAGAAGGCGGTAAGTTGTACAGTAGCTGTATCGTAGTTTACGGATGCTTTCGCCAATGCTTTTTTGATGATGGAGAGCCCGGTTTCTGCATCGACTGTTACTTCATTCAGTGTTACAGCAGCCGGCACGAGGTATATGGCGAGCGATGTTCGGTCGCGTTCGGGTATAGGTATGCTCACTGTTTTATAGCCTACGCTGGAAATCACCAGTGTATCGCGCAGGGAAGTTTGCTGTATTTTTAAAATAAACTCTCCTGCTGTGTTTGATATTGTGCCGGTACTTTTTGCTTTCAGGTAAATGCTGGCGAAGGGTATAGATTGCTGCGTTTGGGCATCTATAACTTTTCCGGATAGCGTGATAAAGGACGATTGGCCAATGACGTTAAAACTTATAACGATGCACCAGGCGAGCAACACAGAACATTTCATTTGTTTTTTTAACAAAGCAATCAGATCCGGTGCGCGTAATCTTCTCAAATCCGGATTTGAGAAGTATTGCCTACTTTTTTTGATCAGGCTGTTTTCTGCAGCCGTTGATTCAGGTATTCGCGTGGCGACATGCCTGTTATATTTTTAAATGCACGCTGAAAAGTAGCCTGCGAGTTGAAGCCGGCTTCCAACGCCATACCATATATAGTCAGGTGGCTGGTGCCGTGTGTGGTCAGTTTCTCCTGCACCAGTCGCACGCGATATTCATTCACAAAATCGTTAAAGCTTTTTTGTGCGTGCTGATTTAGGATAGCCGATATTGTTTTTGCAGGAAACCCGGTGTGCCGCGCCATCTTGCTGAGGTTGAGTTCAGGATCGAGGTATAGCATATCCGTCTCCATGATTTGCCGAAGCTGGGAGATTTTTTGATCAGCCTGCGCAATAGCCTCCGGGTTGGTGTTCGTTCGGGGAATTTGTAAATATATAAGGCGCGTACGATGATAACCCGCCAGGGCTATCCAGTATATAAATAAGACAATCGCTATTTCTACCGGGTAGTAGTATTCGTTGTAATCAAATCGAAATATATAGGGGGCCAGTAAAGTGAGTGGCCAGAATATACCCAGCGCCACCATACAGGTAAGCAATGCCTTGATCCATCCGCGAATAGACTGCTGGCCTTCTTTGGATATGAGCCTGATCGTATCAGTTGGCTGTTCCTTGCGAAAAGCATATATAGTAGCGATGAGGTAAACGATGAACGCCACAGCACTCAGCGGCTCCGAATACAACCAGTAGAAATTCTCTATAGCAGCAGGGGATACAGGGCCCTGGTAAAGATGTTTTTGCCAGAGGATGATATATACGATTGTACTCGTTCGAAACAAAAATTGAAAGAGAACCGGTATATAGTGCAGCAGGATTTTATACTTCGATAAAGGCTTGTCGGGATGAAGAAGCGTTGTAACGTAGAGGTATAGACTCGGGCCTACTGCATAGATCAATACGTAAGGAAAGAAATCGAACAGTAAGATATAGCGATCGAGGCCGGCACTCCAGTTAAATGTTTCGAAGCCATTGTAGGCGAACGTGAGCATGAAGATGCTGAGAAATTTTGCACCCGGGTGTTTTTTATTGAACAGCAGCACCATGCAGAAGAGCAAACCCTGCAGGGCGCCAAAGAGGATGAGCAGATTGATCCAATGATAATGAAGTTGCATGATGCGTGGGTTCAGGATGTCGTCACCAAAGCAATAACGATACCACATCGTGCAAATGAAAGAGCCCGCAGTTGCCCGCGAGCTCTTCATTTTCTGCCAGAATCTGCCGACACAGGAGTTTGTCTGCGAAACAAAATAAAATCAAGTAACCTGTTTTGTGCAGTAAGCTCTAACCCAAACCATTACAACTTTACTGATTCCTGATTCAGCGAACGGGCAGACATATTTTTACTGCGTGGCTTTGCGCAGGTATACATTACCATATTTGGATTCAAAACTATAGCGAGGACCATTGCCGGGTTTGGCCGAAACATAGGTGTGAAAGTCTTCCTGCCTGGAAGGCTCTCCGCCAAATTTGATGTTCAGGTTCGTATATATATCGCCATAATTCGTTTCGGCAATCAGCTCACCCGTTGTACTTTCTGTAAGAGCTGCATCTACTGCGCCATAGGTGGATGATACCGTGAGAGGGCCGGTAAACGTTTTGATCTCGACAATACCATATACCGATTCAATACGCGTATCCATGTTACGGGGTACTTTTATATCCAGGTATATATCCATGTCTATACCGGAAGTCATGCGGTCAAATTTACCATGACCCTTCTCGTTTTGATACTTATGCATTTCTTCCTGGCTTTTGAATATTATTTTTTGAGCGCCATCGTATATAGTAAAGCGATGCGGAATACCTTTCATGTTCACGATCTCGTTCCGTATACTAATGGTGTTGCCTTCGGTAGATGTTTCCAGTTTAAAGGCATCGTCATTCTCACCACTGTTTATGCTTGCAGAGCCTTGAATGGAGATCTCGTTTTTATCCCAGGTGCTTACACGAATCAGATTCGGATAATCAAAGCGCATCGCGATCTTTTGTCCCGGCTGTACCGTGATCGATTTATTGACAGGTGTCTGGGCATATTCCCGGGCAGGTATGATCAGTGCAACGATGAGGAACAGTACGTTGATTTTCATAGCGGAATAATTTTGGGTTATGTAATCGCGCTGACAGTTTCGGGTGTTGACTTCCAGTCTGCTTCGTAAGTGAAGAAGATGTAGAGTATAAATAACCAGGAGAAATTGTCAGCGCGGAGTGACTGCTACTTTTTGCGCAGGTATATATTGTTGTGCGTAGAAGACAGGTTAATGTCCAGGCCGCCACCATTGATCTTGCCAGTAACGTTGTCGCTATATTTGACCATGCCGGCAGATTTTTCGATTTCGAGTTTGAAGTCAGGATCAACGAATATCTCGCCGTATACCGTACTCATTTTCATATTGGCTTTTGTTGTCACGGGCAATGCTACATCTACGTGGCCATGTACTGATACAATGGATACCGGGTTCTTGATATTCGGGTTAAGGGATACATCAATATCGCCATGTACTGTTTTGATCGTCATAGGGCCTGTAGTGTTGGTAAGTTTTACACCGTTGTGCAGCGTAGATACTTCAATCTCACCTTCAAAGTTTTTGATCACCAGGTCGTCTCCATAAGGAGATGTATGACTATAGGAAACCACTACACCTTTTGGAACTTTGATGGTAATATCCGGGCCATCCATTTTTTTAAGCTGCTGTACTTCAATTATGCCACCTTTATCTACTACAGATATACCAAGCCCCGTGTTGTCTTCTATGCCCATGCTGCTCACAGAGCGCAAGCCTTTTGCACGCTCATCGTCATCGCGTTTACCATCGCGTGAAGTAAAGATGATCTCGTTTCCGCTATAGCCTTCTATCTCTACATTGTTCACTTCTTTAATTTCCAGGCGACCAGTGCTCTTTGCTACTTTATACTCCTGTGCCTGAACCAACCCCGCGATGAACGCCAGGGCTACCGTTGCTAATACATTTTTCATTTGTTATGATTTTTATTTTTATTCTGAACTATAAACATGAGCATAGTTATTCGGTATAGCATTGTTTCCGGATACAATGCAGCTCCTGTAACTATATTTTAAGCAGAAGGCTGAAAGCTTAACGCGAAAGTAAATGCCCGCTATATATACTTTGAACCTTCAACTCTAAACTCTTAAACTTTTAACCTTGAACCTTTAAGCTTGAACATCTCACGAAAGCTTCATCAATCCTGCATGTGCTTCGTCTTTCACTTCCTTCAGTACTTCGTCATCGGTGGTGATGCGTTCTAATTCTTTTACAGCACCTTTTGCTTTTATCTCTACCAGTATGCGGATCAATGCGATCTGCACAATAGGATCTTTTTGTGACGACAGCGATGTAACCAGCAAGCTGCGTACGTACGGCTCTTTATTAAACTTGTTCAAAGCATCCAATGCTGCGAGACGCACGTTGGTGTTCGGGTCTTCATTCAGTGCATTCTTCAGTGCGTTGATAATTTCCTGATCAGTCTTGTCGAGCTTCAGGGCTACCGTTGCGCCCAGCACGCGCTGACTGGCAGAGTTCTCGTTGTCGAGCATAGACATCAGCAACAGCTTGGTCTCTTGCATTTGCTTTTGAATGACAGCAATCTCTTCCTGTTGCCGCTGATATTTACTGATCCAGTATCCTGCACCGGCACCGATCACCAGCAATGCTATAGCGGCCGCTACACGATAGAAGGCAGGACGAAGGAAGATCACTTTTGTTTTCTTCGAAGCAGCAATCTCATCTTTCAACAGTTTGTCGAACGATGTACTCAGCGCTGCAGAAGGTTCAAGCCGTGATGATCTTTCCATGGCATGAATTACTTCCTTCAACTGTTCGTATAGCTTGTACGCTTCCGGATTTTTCACGAGCTCTTGCTCTACCTGGAATCTTTCTTCCCGCGTAAGCCGTCCATCGATGTAATCAATCAAAAGCGTTTCCAGTGTTTCTTTGTTCATATACTTTCAAAGTTCCTCTTGCGAGAGAACCTGTTATATTTTTTCGAGTTCAAAATAATGCTCGCGCAACTTGAGTATAGCACGATGCACTTTTACTTTAATGTTGGCCACAGTAGTATCCATAATTACCGCGACCTCTTCGTACTTCATGTGTTGAAAGCGTGTAAGTACCAGGAGCTCCCGTTGCTCTTCGCTCAGCAGTGCCATCGATCGTTGCAGCAGTCGTTCCTGCTCATCGATGAGCTGGTTTTCTTCATCATCGTGTAAATGGTCGCTTACTTTTTCCACGTCAACAAAATCAGAGAGCTTGTTCTTGTTTGCCTGGTAGTGATCGGAAAATATATTCCGCGCTACCTGGTATATCCACGACTGAAACCGTGCTCCTTCTTTATAGCTGCTTCGGTATTTGATCAGGCGCAGAAAAACATTCTGCGTCAGGTCTTCCGCCAGGGCACGGTCCATCGTCATGCGCGCCAGGAAATTGAAAATGCGTTTGTTATAGCGCTCAAAAAGAACAGAAACCTGCTGAAGATCACCGTTTTTTACGGCCTCCATAAGTAGTTCGTCAGTCATCAGGTATGCTCTTTTTGTCAAATTCGTGTTAGTTACCGGAAGGTGGGATAAAGGTTACAGAGTAAAAGTTAAAAAAATATTTTTGAGTTAAAACACTGTTTTTAAGTGTTAATACCGAGGTTCATGCCTGTGAATTATCCAGACACTCGTCTGTAATCGCATTATTGATTGCCGCTGCCCCGCCTCGTTAGTTTTGATTTATACCAAGGGGCAGTGTGGTTGATTTTCTTCGCAGAGGGAGCCCCTTCGTATACCCAGTCCGTTGTGAAGGTTTTCTTTTACCTAAAGCCATATCCTATGCGAAAACATCTATCCGTCATTTTAGCGATTCTATTATTGTGGGGTTCATCATGCGACTATGAAACTCCCATCGTTTCTCAGACATCCAATCAAAGCAAAATTACCCTTACTGATATAGATCATGATCCTGTTGTCAAAGATTTACTTTCAAAAATTCAGAACAAAGTAGCGAATGGAAGAGTGAGCAGCATCGAAATTACCGATGCCTTTTTCAAATATAGCGACCCTGATAGTGGTGTTCTTAATTATACCTTCCGTTTGCCTGATGAGTCGCCCGATTATTTTGAGAACCTGGTACTATCGCAATATGAGGATGGCTTCTACGGATTTATATACCGCTATATCCCAGATGAGGATTATACAAGCAATGCGCCATTCAAAGGCGCATTGAAACTATATAATCTGAACAATGAGCTGATGCAGGAATTCTCTATTCCCTCAACACAGGATAGTATAATTGCTAACGGCAAAGTTCAAATTATGGATCGATGCGTGAAGAGCGTTACGCAATCTTGTGTAACGAGCTACGAAGTACGAACCGTAACAGACTATCCATGCCATTGTCAATATGATCGAAAAGTAGAAACAGGCACAGTCTGCACAGTGTCGGTTAACATGGGCTGGTGCGATGATATGAATCCCGGTATCTCTCCGGCTGTTGGCGGCACGTATGTGGGTGCAGGAAGTGACACGCATAGTGGAGGAGCAAGTGGTTCAACGAAAACACCTGCGAAGAAACCGGTAGTGATTATTCCAGATGATGATATTATTTATGATAAGGTAAAGTCGCCTTGTCTGGTAGCGACTATCAAGACATTAGTGAATAAAGATTTGACGAACAACATAAACAAAGCCGTACTAAGTATTTTTGGTACTAACCCAAATATGAATCTGTACTTTGAAGAGGATGCTGGTTTAGGTAAAAAACCTGGTACAACGCGTGTAACCAATGAAAAGAACCCGTTTAATGTTACTATTTATTTGAATCCCAATTTTATAGACTCATCATCTGAATACATGACTGCTGTTATCTATCATGAAGCTATTCATGCATATTTAGATGCAAATAAGGAGGATCGCGATAAACTTGTCCAACATGTTATGATAGCTCATGAGTATATAGAATGGTTAAGTGGTGCATTGAACGAGGTATTCCCCTTGCTTTCGACCAAATCGGCCAGTGCTTTGGCACTGAGTGGACTAGGAGACGTAATGCGAAATAACCCTATCTATTTCGAATCTCTTGTTCAATCCTATGGATTTGCTAATGTTGAGGAGGTAACATCAATAATTGAGGCCTATCGTAATGGTATAAAAGGATCAACTTGTAATTAAATCACATTTTAGAGAAATATGAAACTATATATCGCGATCTCCTTTTTCTTAGTTGCCTATTCATATTCATTCAGCCAAAAGATTGAATATCCAAAGTACAAAGGCACTCAAAGTTCATTTCAAAACTATGTTTTATCGGAATTATTAAAAGCGGATTCATCGTTTGCGAAAACCTGCGATACCAGCCTTGGGCTTGTTCAATTTTACATTAATAAGAAAGGTGAAGTCAAGGCAATAGAAGTGTCATCCAATATGCCGCAAGAGATTCGAGATAAATTGCATGAGATAATTTTAGCTTCTAGATGGAGCGTTATGAAAATTGATAACAAAGCAATTGATAGTTTACCCATTATACTTCCTATCTATGTTTCTATTGAGCTTGGGTGCAATGAAGACGGTATGAACCGTGTTTATGGATTAGAAAAAGATTTTAGAGAAATGCTGTCGAACCCAAAGGAGAAAGAACTTATTAACTGTCTTCTGTT
>NZ_DATCSD010000004.1:0-6036 GCF_036568665.1 Ohtaekwangia sp.
TGCCTGGTGTGATTGGAGCTGCATTAGGAGCGTATGTTCTCTCATCGCTCGAAAATTATAATCAATATATAAAACCAGTTATAGCGATATATACTCTATATCTCGGTGTTATTATTGTTCGTAAAGCTATTTACGGGAGCAATAAGAAAATAAAAACAAAAACTATTCCCCGCCTGGCAACCTTCGGTGGCTTTATGGATTCTATTGGTGGTGGTGGTTGGGGACCCATTGTTTCTTCAACGCTGATAGCAGGAGGAAGACATCCCCGTTATACTATAGGCTCCGTTAATCTCACAGAATTTTTTGTAGCACTTGCCAGCTCCATCACTTTTTTCGCGGTGATAGGATTGAGTCATTGGCAAATAATTATAGGTCTTATTCTTGGTGGTGTTATTGCGGCTCCCATAGCCGCTTATTTATCGAGCCGCTTGCCGATTAAGAGAATGATGATCCTGGTTGGCATTGTAGTTATTTTGGTAAGCATCCGGATCATTTTTGTTAGCGTAGCGGCACTGTAAGTATTAACCACAACCCAGATTCTTTTTCAGATCACGCTGAGGTAGTCCTCTGTAATCATTCGTTTTTGTCTCTTCTAACACAGTCTCCTCCTGCTTGGAAGGTTGAGCTTTAGGAGCCGAAGCTTTCCTGGATTCTTTCTTTTTCCTGGCCATAATTTTGGAAAGTGTATTCAATCGGATAACATCTTCTTTCTAAAAATAAATCATTTGCTCAAGACTGGAACCACCCATATCTTTGTCTTGTTTGAATTTAATCTAAATAAGTCGGGAATGGCACGGCAGAAAAATGTATCCCAGATGAAACCGGGTGAAGTGGGGATTGTGGCGGGGTTTACGGATGATCATCTGTCTGTAAAGCTCATGGAAATGGGATGTTTACCAGGCGCTGCCGTGCGATTTAATTTTACGGCTCCGTTTGGCGACCCGGTGTGTATCAGTGTTTCCGGATACGAGCTTTCTCTTCGGTTAGAGGAGGCTGCGACTATTTCCATCCTCAATTAAGTAATGGCCGCTCCCAAACGTTCTAAAATTGCATTGGTAGGCAACCCTAATTCGGGTAAATCGTCTCTTTTTAATCATCTTACTGGTCTTAATCAAAAGATCGGAAACTTTCCGGGTGTTACTGTAGAAAAAAAATCGGGAAGTTGCACACTCCTCGATGGAAGTGTTGTTGAGATTATCGACTTCCCTGGTATATATAGTATATATCCACGCAGTCTCGATGAACAGATTGTTTCTGAAGTACTGCTCGATCATCATTCTGCCAATACACCTGATAAAATTGTAGTAGTAGCCGATGCTACTAACCTGAAGCGCGGACTATTGTTGTTAACGCAAGTGATTGATGTTGGCTTGCCAACAATGCTTGTACTGAACATGATGGACCTCGTAGCGAAAGCCGGCATCAGTTACGATTTACAATTGTTGTCTAAAAAACTGGGTGTACCCGTTGTACCTATAAATGCACGTAACGGTGTCGGACTGGAAGAACTGAAAAAACAGCTAGCCAAACCGTTGCCTGTACCTGATAAAAAGATATTTTCCATTTGGGATGATGCACAGGCACCAGTTCGCGAGCTTCGTCAGAAGTTGGGTGTTGATAATGATTACGAAGCTTATCTGTTTCTGGAGCAACCGCAGTCACTTGGTTTTCTGAGCGGTGAACGAAAGAATATAGTTGATACTATACGAAGCGCCCACAAGTTCTTTCCGGGTAAATTTCAGGGAGCAGAAACGATACAGCGATATAGTTTTATCCAGGATCTTTTAAACGAGATCACATTAAAAGCTCCCACCGATCAGTTGTGGAAAAAGAAATCCAGCCAACTGGATGCTATACTCACACATAAAGTATGGGGATACCTGATCTTCTTCGGCATACTCTTCCTTATTTTTCAGGCAATCTTTGCATGGGCCACAGTGCCTATGGATTTTATTGATAGTGTATTTGCAAGCTTGAGTCAATATATAGGTACTGCATTACCCGATGGTCCGCTCACGCGCTTACTTGCAGAAGGAGTTATACCAGGCTTGGGAGGCATCATCATCTTTGTTCCACAGATCGCTATATTATTTGCTTTCATTTCTATACTGGAAGAATCGGGCTATATGGCGCGGGTAGTTTTTCTTATGGATAAACTAATGCGCAAGTTTGGATTGAACGGTAAAAGCGTAGTGCCGCTCATGTCGGGTGTAGCGTGTGCTATACCGGCTATTATGGCTACACGCACAATTGATAATTGGAAGGAACGCACCATTACCATTATGGTAACACCATTGGTGAGTTGCTCTGCACGCTTGCCTATATTTACTATCCTGATTGCCTTGATCGTTCCTGATCAAAAAGCATTAGGCTTTTTCAACTTGCAAGGGCTTGCATTGATGGGCCTATACCTGCTCGGGTTTATAGCAGCCATAGGTTCTGCATGGATTATGAAACATCTGATCCGTGTAAAAGAGCGTAGCTACCTGATCATGGAGTTGCCAACGTATCGTATTCCTAAATGGTCGAATGTAGGCTATACCATTCTTGAAAAAACAAAAGCATTTGTATTGCAGGCTGGTAAAGTGATTATGGCTATCGCCATTATACTTTGGGTATTGGCAAGTTATGGCCCGGGCGATACCATGAGCAAAGCACAGGAAGTTGTGCAGGAGCAAACCAAAAACATGCGCTTAACCGAGCAGGCTTTTGCCGATCGTATAGCTGCCTATAAACTGGAACATTCTTATGCCGGTATTGTAGGTAAAGCGATAGAACCAGCGATTAAACCGCTGGGATACGATTGGAAGATCGGCATTGCGTTGATCACATCATTTGCAGCACGCGAAGTTTTTGTCGGTACCATCGCTACTATCTATAGTATAGGAAGTGTGGATGGTGAAGATGATGCTACTATAAAAGCCCGTATGAAAGAAGAAGTTAATCCGGAAACAGGAGGCGCTCGCTTTACTCCGGCTGTAGGACTGTCGCTACTTGTCTTTTATACTTTTGCTATGCAGTGTATGAGCACACTGGCGGTAGTATATAGAGAAACGCATGGCTGGAAGTGGCCCCTTCTTCAACTTACTTATATGACAGTGCTTGCTTACGTCTCGGCATTTGCTGTCTTCCAGATATTTTCCTGACCTTTAGTCGAGGGTATTTTTCCGACAGACTACCTCAAAAATGGTTGTCCGTAAATTCTGTTATCTTCGGGATATCAACCCTCTCTCATGAATAAGAATTACCAATTGGGATTACTATATCTCATCAAATTATTAATTGATGCAGATGGAATTGCCGATGAAAAAGAACTGGAAGCTTTGCGCATTATAAAAGACAGAGAAAATATTCCAAACGATGTGTTTCAGGAGTTTGAAGCTGGCTTTCGTAATTTCAATGAACGTAGAGTTTATGATACAGGCATCGAGTTAATAAATGCCTGTAGCAATGAAGAGAAATTGAGAGTGTTTGCAACATTATACCGATTGTCGGAAGCAGATGGGAGAGTACATGTTAAGGAAATCAAACTGTTGTTATACTCTATCAAAACTGCCGGTTTGGAGTTTGACCAGGTAGTAAATTATGCACGATCTTTACCTCCTATCTTCTAGCTATATATTTACGTATGACCAAATCCATTTATACCTGCGCGGCACTGCTGCTTCTCATCTTTACCTCATGCACGAAGCCGAAACAAATAATAAATAAATTTTCGGATACTGTACTGGTAAAAATTGCCGACTTCCAGGATCACCGAAATACTGATAGTCTGTATATATATTTCAGGAGTGAAAATGCACTCTATAGAAAGGAAGCAGTGCTGGCATTTGCCTCGGTACAAGACACTTCGTTTGCAGATGAGTTGCAGTATGTATTATTGAACGATGCTGATGCTCGAGTGAGGCAAGCTGCAGCCTATGCCTTAGGACAAACCGCTACACCTGCCTGTGCTGTTTCATTAGCAATGGCTATAGATCGTGAAAAAGATAGCACTGTGGTGAGAGAAATTCTGGAAGCTTACGGGAAAGCTACTCCTAAATGGTCGCTTCAAATTACACCGAAAGATTCGCTTGCGAGGGAGGGACTTGCTCTTTCGTTTTATCGTGCGGGTTTGAAAGGCAGAGTAGACAGCACCTTGAACGAGCACGTGGCAAAACTTTTACAGAAGCCTCACACAGAACCAACACGCCTGGCAGCAGCGCAGTATTTTGCAAGAGGAGCAAAAGGATTTGATGCACAGGAAAGTATCATCATTCATTCGGCACTTTATGACTTGTCATCGGATGTGCGTATGGCCGCAGCGTTAGCGCTTCGAAAGATTAAAACAGAATCATCTCGCGTTGCCTTGGAGCGCATTGTAAAGAGCGATGCAGATTATCGCATTCGTGTAAATGCCACGCGCGGTCTTCAATCATTCCCATTTGATAAAACGAAGGAAACATTGAAGTATGCGTTGAACGATAAACAGATCAATGTAGCTATAACTGCTGCTGAGGTGATCAATGAAGCACTCACACCAGCATTTACAGCTGAATTTATAGCACTTGTAAAGGATATTTCAAATTATCGCTTGCAGGGAAATATATATGAAGCCATTCTGCGAGTGAGTGATACAAAAGAAGTAGTTGCCGAAATAGAAACTAAGATAAAGGCAGCGGAAAATCCCTATGCAAAGGCAGCATTGATCACAGCGTTGCAACAGTCAGTAGGTGAAGCAGATTTTGTAAGTGAACAGTTACTGCAGGCAGATACTCCGGTTATAAAATCATCGGCTGCAGGAGCATTGGTAGCCATGAACTATCATAAGAACTTTAAACCCGGCTTCAAAAGTCATTTTGCAGAACTATATATCAAGGCTATACAAACAGGCGATGCCGCGGTTATCGGAACAGTAGCCGGTGCGTTGGTTGATTCAACACTCGGGTATAAAAGGACTATAAAGGATTTCTCATTTCTGTATGAAGCCAGGAAGAAACTATCACTTCCAAAAGACAACGAAGCTCTTCAACCACTGGAAGCAGCGATCGCCTATATAGAAGGGAAGAAAGTTTCGCCTCCTGTAAAAAACGATTTCAATCATCCTATCGATTGGAAACTTGTAAAGTCTATTCCAAAAGATCAACGCGTACTTATTAAGACTACGAAAGGTGATATCGTCATCAAACTGAAAGTTGAAGAAGCACCTGGCTCTGTGGCTAATTTTGTTACGCTTGCCAAGAGTCAATACTTCGATAGAAAGTTCTTTCATCGCGTAGTTCCGAATTTTGTTATTCAAGCCGGATGTAATCGTGGCGATGGCTGGGGCAGTGAGGACTATTCTATTCGCTCAGAATTTTCACCGTTGCGCTATAAAACAGGAAGTGTAGGCATGGCTTCTGCCGGAAAAGATACAGAAGGTACACAGTGGTTTATCACACATTCGCCAACACCTCACCTGGATGGCCGGTATACTATCTTTGCTGAAGTGGAAAGCGGTATGGATGTAGTGCATAAAATTGAAGTGGGCGATCTGATACTGGAAACTAGACTGACGGATCAATAGAGAGATATAGCGATAGCGTGTATATATCCATTCATCTGACCTTCAAAACTTCAGATAAATGAAGTGCTCCCATTTTACAGATCGCGTTTACTGTTTTAACTTGCCCAAAATTTCAAGCTTTGAGTCTTTCGTTCCAACAAAATTTTAAGCTCGGTATACTGGGAGGCGGCCAACTGGGCAGGATGCTGCTGCAGTCGGGTATAGATTTTAATATACCATTCTCCATTCTCGATCCGGATGAACACGCGCCTTGTGCAACACTTGCAGAATTTCATCATGGCAAGCTCACGGATTTTGACACGGTTATGAAGTTTGGAGCAGCGTGTGATGTAATTACTATTGAAATAGAAAACGTAAATACCCGCGCTTTAAAAGAATTGGTAAAGCAAGGCAAGAAGGTATATCCGCAGCCTGAAGTGATCGAGCTTATTCAAGATAAAAGAGTTCAGAAAACATTTTATCAGGATCATAACATTCCTACTGCTGAATTT
>NZ_DATCSD010000005.1:0-11470 GCF_036568665.1 Ohtaekwangia sp.
GGTATAGATGGTATATTACACTGTCGGGGCCCATCTGCAAGCCATAGCTTTCAGTAGGCTGAGAAGGCAACACAGAAACAGGTGAAAGTGTAGGCGCGGTAAGATCATATTGCAACACGTCACCGGCCGCAGCGCCCTCGCCAAATACAGAAACATACAGATACTGTCCGTTGGGGCTGAACTCGGCATCGTAGATTGCTTGTGTAACAACCGTATTTATACCCGTGTTGATCACGCGGGTGCTGGTGAGCGTAGGTAAAATTGCCGGTGTTACGGGAAAAGTGATCGAAAGAATCTCAATGTCGCGATCAGCTTCCTGAGGCGATACCGCTATGCGCTTAGAGGCAGCGTTGTAATTAAAGTTTGCAGCGTTTTGAATAAGTCCTCCGGAAACAAGACCCTGGTATACTACACCGGCAGTACTGATCTTCACAAAGTGATAGTTGGTCGTGTTTTTCTCATGCGTCATCAGCCAAATGTCATTGCCGTTGACATCGGCCATCGTGATCATGGCTTCCGATAAGTTGGTTGGCAAGCCTGCTATAGTTTGATTTTTTGTAGTGACATCACCGAGGGGAGGTTGTCCAAAGCTGGTAGCATTACCGATCTGAAGAGAATCTACTATACTATAGCGAACGGTACCCGTAGCATCGGCATGAAATATATAGTATTGTGCAGAGTTAGCCGGGTTCTGGCATATAGCAACGGGCTGGTTACGCGTAGCACTGCCTGTGATTGCCCCGTTGGGCATTGCCTGGTGAGAGGCATCGATCACGCGTGTTCCATCTGTATAGAAGATGAGGTTGCCGGTAACCGGATCACTTGCTACTGCACTTCCGCCTGTACCAAAAGGAGTGAACTGATTTGTTACCAGTGAAGCTGAATTATCGGAACGACTGAACCGTATGCCGCGATTACTGTTACCGAAGTACCAGTTATGCCCGGCAAAGTTCTGGGCCATGGAGCAGACCGGTATGACTGCTATGAATAAAAAAAGGAACCGGTAAAGATGTTTTCTCACGTTCTTCAGTATTAGGTTCTGTAACTTACCAATCGTTCTGTTTATGTGTCAAATGTAAAACGCTCAAGTCGTTTTAAAGTATACAATTTGAGTTAAAATTAACCGTTAACAGTTAGCTGTTAACCGTTGGCCGGCAATATCAACATGTGTTGGTATCAATCGGTGACAGATACAGCTCAACAGAGAACGGTAAACGGCTGACGGTTTTTCTGCTAAAGGATAACGGATAACGAATAACTTTTTATTACTTTGCCCCGATTGCATAATCTAAAAACACACGACTCGATGTACAGGATACTCCTGCTTTTATGTGTATTAATGCTGATGCTGGAAGGTGCGGTAACTGCTCAGGACCCTCAATTTTCCCAGTTTTATGCAGCACCGCTTTACTTGAACCCCGCACTGGCAGGAGCAACCAATCAGGCGAGAGCAGGTATAAATTACCGTAATCAGTGGCCTGCCATCGATGCTAATTTTACTACAGTATCGGCATACTTCGATTACTTTATTGAAGATAAGAACAGTGGTGTGGGAATGATTCTTACGCGCGATCGCGAAGGACTTGCCGGTCTGCGATCAGTTAGTTTAGGATTACAATATTCGTATGAACTAAAGCTCACAAACTATCTCGGGTTTCGCCCGGGTGTACAGGTAGCACTCTATAACCGCGATGTAAATTTCGGTAAGCTTACCTTCGGTGATCAGTTCGATCCTACCACAGGACAGATCATCAGTCAGCAAACTGCAGAAACTTTTAATACACAATCCAGCAAAACTTTTGTCGATCTTTCTTTTGGTGGTGTGTTCTTCACGAAAAGTGCGTGGCTCGGAGTTTCTACCTGGCACCTTACACAACCGAATCAAAGTCTGATCGGTGAAGTAAGCAAACTGCCGGTAAAACTATCAGTACACGGTGGGTTTAAATTCTATATGACACCCGGTGTAGTAGGAAGCGGAGTATATGCACGAAAGTCAGAGAGAAGTATAGCCCCGGCATTTCAATACCGTCACCAGGGACAATGGGATCAGGTTGATCTCGGTATGTACTTTACGTTCGAACCGCTTGTGTTAGGGACGTGGTATCGCGGTGTACCTTTCAAGAATCTGGCAGGAACGGTTAACAACGAATCGATCGTATTGCTCATAGGCTTTACCCAGTTGGGTGCTAAAGATGCTATCAACATTGGCTATAGCTACGACTATACCATCTCCAAACTGGGAGCGGGTAGTGGCGGAGCACATGAGTTTAGCCTGGTATATACGTGGCCAATGCGTAACCCTCGAAAGCCGCCAAAAGATAAGCTCATAATTCCTTGTCCGGATTTTTAATCAGGCTAATCAAAGAATAAAATATAAAGAGGCTTCCATAATGGAGGCCTCTTTGTATTCAGGGTTATGAGTAGATATACAAACGAGTTGCTATAGCTGTATCTTTCGTGTGAGTAATTTTCCCTGGCGTTATAATAACATTAAACATTTAACTGACACCGAAATTCTTGTTTCGTTTAACTTTGAACTTTATGAGTCTGGAATATTCACTGGAACTGTTTGGTACATTCTTCTTCGCCATTTCGGGGGCATTGGCCATTCAGGATAAAGAGCACGATTGGTTTGGAGCTGGCTTCACTGGTTTTGTTACTGCGATAGGAGGAGGAAGTCTTCGCGATATGATCCTGGGAAGTTATCCATTGGTATGGGTACGCGATATATACTTTCTCTATAGCATCATTGTTGGAGTGGTGGCCGCTATTCTCTTCTATAAGTATATTATTAAACTGCGAAGAACATTTTTTCTCTTCGATACTTTTGGCATAGCATTCTTTACGGTGCTGGGAGTAGAGAAATCATTAAGTCTTGGTGTGCGACCAGAGATTGCTGCGATCATGGGCATGTTCTCGGCAGTAATGGGAGGCGTGATCCGCGATACCCTTACCAACGAGACACCGGTAATTTTTCGGAAGGAGATCTATGCCACGGCCTGTCTTGCCGGAGCGGTATGTTACCTCTTGCTCGACCTGCACACCTCAATGGAACGAAACACTACCATGCTTGTCTCCGCCGGACTTATCATTGCTATTCGTCTTGTTGCAGTAAAGTTCAGACTGGCATTGCCGGAGTTGAAGTAGATAGCCGTTACTTGTTAATCGGAATATCCGTTGAATATCGAACAAAGAGCAAGGAATATCGAATGTCGAAGTATAAAGGCACGCCAAGCAATAGGAGAGACTGAAAATCCGGAAGCATTTACGAATAACAGTTAACGGTTAACGAATAACTGATAACGACTAACCGCTTCTTACTAACGAAAGTTAGCGGTTAGTGAAAATTTTTTAAAGTTCTTGCCTCGAATGTTTGCCATTAAACAAACTTTTCCGTTTAATTTTGCATTTAGAAAAAACATAAACACAAACTGAATGATTTTCATCTAACGTTTCACTTAAACGCTTGAAAAGAAATTGAAAACATTGTTCACCATAATTAAAGCGGCTAAGGCTGCTTACCAATCCGAAAGAACGTTCCAGTTCTTATTCTCCGCCTGCATGGTGACCAGGCGACCGCGACCCGTACGCTTTGCGCGTATCTGATACCTCCATCATACAACTGTAGCAGTTGAGTAACGTGATGTCAAGGACATTGCGTTTTTGTGCTTTTTCAAGGCACAGTATTTTTAACGGGTCGATCTTATTTAATTCAGAAATTACATTGGAAAATTATAATATCATCGTTCGACTGGCAACAGTTGACGACAAACATTACGCAGAGACCATCACGAATGAGATGGAAGAGTCTGCTAAAGCGCGAGGAACCGGCATTGCCAAGCGCTCGCCTTCCTATATCGAAATGAAGATGGAAGAAGGCAAGGCGATCATTGCCGTTACTACCGAAGGAACATGGGTGGGCTTCTGCTATATCGAAGCATGGGAACATGAAAAGTATGTAGCGAACTCCGGTCTCATTGTATCGCCTGCATTTCGTAAGACAGGTGTTGCCACAGAGATCAAACATAAAGTATTCAATCTGTCGCGGGAGAAATATCCGCATGCAAAAATATTTGGTCTCACTACCGGCCTCGCGGTAATGAAGATCAACTCCGACCTGGGCTATGAGCCTGTTACATACTCCGAGCTTACCAGCGATGACGAATTCTGGAAAGGTTGCCAGAGCTGTGTGAACTACGAGATCCTGATGAGCAAAGGACGCAAGAACTGTATGTGTACCGCCATGCTCTTCGATCCGGTAGAAGCCGAAGCCAAGATCAAGGCAGCGGCTGCACGTGCGCAGGCACAACAACCTCAGCCGGTAAAAGCCGATACCGTTGTAACACCTGAAGGTGAACTGGTAACACACCGCCATCGCGAGTTCAAAGGCAACTTCAAGTTGTTTGAACGATGGGTTCGCTTCAAGCAATTCGTGCTTCTCAAATCCTTTCGCAAGAAAGACGAAGGCAACGGAGACCGGTCTGATAAAAAATCATTATTGAGCTTTTTCTTCTTCTGGTAACACAGGTGAAGGTAAATTAATATACACAGAACCGGGAGCACACCATGATGCCTTGTAGTTTTGTGCAGTAACATCATGTCTTCAGTATACTATATTGGAGCAACTCACACACCGCTATACTCACACAGATAACAGCTTTAAAAATTAAAAAAGGAGATGAGTAAAAAGAAAGTCGTATTAGCATTCAGCGGAGGTCTTGATACTTCCTACTGTGTAAAGTATTTAGGCGAAGAAAAAGGATATGAAATCCATACCATCACCGTAAACACCGGTGGCTTTGATGACAACGAGCTCAAAGAGATTGAAGCACGTGCTAAAAATCTGGGAGTTGCTTCGCATAAAACAGTAGATGAAACCAAGAACTACTACGACAAAGTTATCCGTTATCTAATCTACGGAAATATACTCAAGAACAATACCTATCCGCTTAGCGTAAGTGCCGAGCGTATGTCGCAGGCGTTGGCGGTGGCTATATATGCAAAAGAATTGAAGGCCGATGCTGTTGCTCATGGCAGTACTGGAGCGGGTAACGACCAGGTTCGTTTCGATATGATCCTGAATATACTTGTGCCGGGTATCGAGATCATTACACCTATACGCGAATTGAAATTATCGCGCGAAGAAGAAATTGCCTTTCTCAAATCCAAAGGAGTACAGATGAACTTTGAAAAAGCCATGTACTCCGTTAACAAAGGTATATGGGGAACATCCGTGGGAGGGAAGGAAACACTCAAGTCACTCGGGATGCTTCCGGAAGAAGCGTGGCCGACTCAGGTGACAAAAACAGGAACTGAAACTGTAAAGCTCACCTTCGAAAAAGGAGAGCTTAAGAAAATAAATGACAAATCATTCTCTCATCCGGCCGATGCTATACAACATTTGCAAAGTATAGCAGGTCCTTACGGTATAGGAAGAGATATACATGTAGGCGATACTATTATCGGTATAAAAGGCCGTGTAGGTTTCGAAGCTGCTGCGCCTATACTGGTATTGAAAGGCCATCATGCATTGGAGAAACACGTGCTCACCAAATGGCAGCTTAGCTGGAAAGATCAGCTTGCTCAATTCTATGGCAACTGGTTGCACGAAGGCCAGTACCTCGATCCTATCATGCGCGACATCGAGGCATTCCTCACCAACTCACAACAGAATGTAACAGGCGAAGTTTCTATACAACTATATCCGTATCGTTACCAGGTACTGGGTATAGAATCAGCATACGATCTGATGTCGGCCAAGTTTGGTAAATATGGTGAAATGAATCTCGGCTGGACCGGTGATGATGTAAAAGGCTTCACAAAGATATTCGGTAATCAGACGGCTATATATCACCAGGTGAAAGAAGACGCGGGTAAATAGCTTAAGGGTTAAAGTGGAAGGCGCTAAAGCTGAATATATACCCACAGAGCTTTCTACTTTAGACTTTATGCTTTAAGCTTAAAATATATGGCGAATATAAAAATACGAATAGGTATAATTGGTGGTGCAGGATATACCGGTGGTGAAACAATCCGGTTGTTGTTCAACCATCCTCAGGCGGAGCTGGTATATGTGCATAGTCGCAGTAATGCAGGCAACCCGCTATATACCGCGCATCCTGATCTGCAAGGTGATACTGAACTGAAATTTACCGATACACTCCGGCAGGATGTAGATGTAATCTTTCTTTGTCTCGGACATGGAGAGAGTAAAAAATTTCTACAGGAGAATCCGATCGATGTAAAGGTCAGGATCATCGATTTAAGTCAGGACTTTCGCTTGGGTGAATCTGTGAATGGAAGATCATTTGTATATGGTTTACCAGAGCTGAACAAAGAAGCTATACTGAAAGCAGAAAATATAGCCAACCCCGGATGCTTTGCCACGGCTATACAACTTGGTTTATTACCCTTGGCGAAAGCTGGTGTATTGAAAGAAGTATTTGCTACCGGTATAACAGGCTCCACCGGTGCAGGACAAAAGCTGCAAGACACAACACACTTTACGTGGAGAGCGAATAATATATCTGCCTATAAAACACTCACGCATCAACACCTGAAAGAGATCAACCGCTCACTCAAACAATTACAGGCAGGGTTTAGCGAACCGATCAATTTTATACCCTGGCGTGGCGATTTCACGCGAGGTATATTTGTGAGCTCCTGTATCTCTACTGATAAATCTCTGGATGAAGTAAAGAAGCTGTATAAAGACTTCTACAAAGGTCATCCGTTTACGATCGTGACTGACGATACCGTAGATATGAAGCAGGTAGTAAACACTAACAAGTGCCTCATCGGTATAGAGAAGGAAGGCGATAAAATTGTAGTTCACTCTGCTATCGACAATTTATTGAAAGGTGCTTCCGGCCAGGCTGTTCAAAACATGAACCTGATCTTCGGTCTCGATGAAACTGTCGGTATCAAATTAAAAAGCATAGCTTTTTAGCGTAAAACTAAAAGTGGAAAGTCGAAAGTGAGCTGGTATATATATTGAAAGTGGAAGTTGAAGGCCTGTTAATAAACCCGTTAAGTGTATGAAAGATTATAGAAAGTTAATTGTTTGGCAGAAGGCGCATAGGCTTGTACTTGCTGTATATAAAGAGACATCTTCTTTCCCTAGAGAAGAAAAATATTTGTTGACCGATCAAATACGCAGAGCGTCCATGTCGGTGCCAACCAATATTGCTGAAGGCTGTGGTAAATTTACTCAAAAGGATTTTGCTAAATATTTGCAAGATGCTTTTGGATCAGCTCAAGAAGTAGAGTATTTGAATTTTCTGTCGCTCGAATTGGGATATCAGAAAAGCAACGTCTACCAAAAGCTGGATAAAGATGTAAACGAGATTAAGGCGATGCTTATAGGCTTGCTTCAGAAAATAAGAAAAGATATCTGATAATTAAACAACAAACGGGCTTTCAACTTTTTACTTTAAACTTTCTGCTTATTTAAAGAATGAAACTATTCGATGTATATCCGCTCTTCAATATAACACCTGCGAAAGCGCAAGGCTCGTGGCTTTGGGATGACAAAGGTGAGAAGTATCTCGACCTTTACGGAGGCCATGCAGTGATCTCCATTGGTCACTCACATCCACATTATGTGAAGTCGTTGAACGATCAGCTTGGTAAGATCGCGTTCTATTCCAACAGCGTTCAGAATCCTATACAGGAGCGACTTGCAGAGAAACTCGGACAACTCTCGGGCTATGAGTCGTATCAGTTGTTTCTCTGTAACTCGGGTGCGGAAGCCAATGAGAATGCGTTGAAGCTCGCATCGTTTGTAACCGGCAGAAAGAAAGTTATCGCTTTCAAAAAAGCATTTCACGGAAGAACATCCGGAGCTGTAGCGGCTACCGACAATCCTAAAATTGTAGCACCCTTCAATGCCGGTCATGATATAGTGTTTGTACCAATGAACGATGAAGCAGCCTTCAATGCTGTGCTGGATAGTACAGTGGCTGCCGTTATCATAGAAGGTATACAGGGAGTAGGAGGTATACAATTACCAACGGATTCATTCCTGCAGTTTCTTGAGAGAAAATGCAAAGAGAACGGATCTATATTTATACTCGATGAGATCCAATGCGGTTATGGAAGAACCGGTAAGTTCTTCGCACATCAGCATGCCGGGGTAAAACCGCATGTGATCACAACAGCAAAAGGCATGGGCAACGGTTTCCCTATTGGCGGAGTACTCATTCATCCTGATATAAAACCGTGGAGTGGTATGTTGGGTACAACGTTCGGGGGGAATTATCTCGCATCAGTAGCAGGACTCGCTGTGCTTGAAGTGATGGAGAAAGAAAATCTTATACAAAACGCTGCTGTGCAAGGCGATTACTGGATCTCAAAACTAAAAAAATACGGACTGAGTGATGTGCGCGGTCGCGGGTTGATGATCGGTTTTGATCTGCCCGAAGAGAAGAAGACTGTACGCAATGATCTTTTGATGAAGCACAAGATATTTACCGGTGAAGCCAAGCCGAACACGATACGCTTGCTACCATCGCTGGCCTTAACAAAACAAGAAGCAGATATATTTCTAACCGCATTGACCGAAGAGCTGAAATGAAGAATTTTATTTCCGTGAATGATGTCCCCGACATCAATGGCCTCGTAGCAAAGGCGCTCGATTTTAAAGCAAACCCGCTGAAGAGCCAATCGATTGGTGCTAACAAACGCATCGGTTTGTTATTCCTTAATCCGAGTATGCGCACGCGTCTCAGCACGCAGATCGCAGCAGAAAATCTCGGCATGAAAGTAATCGTGTTCAATGTAGGGCAAGATGGCTGGGCACTCGAGTTTGAAGATGAAGCCATCATGAGCGGTAACACGGTGGAACACGTGAAAGATGCAGCACCGATCATGGGTAAATATTTTGATGTGTTGGGCATACGCACCTTTCCATCACTGCAGAATAAAGTAGACGATTATAGCGAACTATATATTAACCAGTTTATCAAGTATGCCGGTATACCGGTGTTGAGCCTCGAGAGTGCTACGCTGCATCCGCTGCAAAGTCTTACCGATATAATAACGATACGCGAAACGTTTAAAGAAAAACGCAAGCCCAAAATTGTGTTAACATGGGCGCCACACGTAAAGGCATTGCCACAGTGTGTAGCGAATAGTTTTTCGCAATGGATCAACGCATGGGGTGAGTCTGATTTTGTGATCACGCATCCGGAAGATTACGAGCTCGATGAGAAATTTACCAAAGGTGCAACGATCGAACTCGATCAGCAGAAAGCATTGAAAGATGCCGACTTTGTATATGTAAAGAACTGGAGTACGTATACTGACTATGGAAGAATATACTGCAACGATCCGGTGTGGATGTTAACCAACGAGAAGTTACGGTTAACAAACAATGCGAAAGTAATGCACTGCCTTCCCGTTCGCAGAAATGTAGAACTCAGCGATGAGATTCTGGATGGAGCAAACAGCATTGTTACGCAACAGGCATCCAACCGTGTGTGGGCTGCGCAGACGGTGCTGCACGAACTGTTACAGAACAGTAAATAATAACGTTAACGAAAAGCATGAGTAAACTTTTCATTATAAAGATCGGTGGCAACGTGCTGGATAATCCTGCGGCTCTCAGTGCATTTCTGAAAGATTTTGCCGCGATCAAAGAACCGAAGATCTTGATCCATGGTGGCGGCAAGATTGCCACGCGATTAGGAGATCAACTCGGTATTGAATCAAAGTATATCAACGGAAGAAGAATAACCGATGCACAAACGCTTGACGTGGTAACGATGGTATATGGCGGTCTGGTAAATAAACAGATCGTTGCTACCTTACAGACACTGGCGTGTAATGCCATGGGCGTAACCGGTGCTGATGGAAACCTGATCAAAGCTGTGAAGCGCCCTGTGAAAGATATAGACTATGGTTTTGTAGGCGATATAAAACAGGATAGTGTAAATACATCCCTGTTATCTTCTTTGCTCAATCAAAATATAGTGCCTGTCTTTGCGCCTCTGACGCATGCAGATGGCTCGATGCTGAATACCAATGCCGATACCATAGCATCGGTGCTGGCAGTAGCACTCAGTAAACAATTTGATGTGCGCCTCATCTTCTGCTTCGAGAAGAAAGGCGTGTTGATGGATGTAAATGATCAGAACTCGGTGATCACACATTTACCGCGCAAGCGTTATGACGAACTGCTTCCGCAAGGTGTATTTGCCGATGGTATATTGCCTAAATTGGAGAATGCTTACGCGGCCATACAAACCGGTGTGAAAGAAGTATTGATAGGCGAAGCCAAAGACCTGTTAAAGAATACAGGGCCTGTAACAGAAGGAACATTGATAACTTTATAAGAGCTGCTGATAGTCGGGAAGAAGGTTGATACAGAGGGAGAAGGCTGATCTCGAAGCGAAAGCTTACAGCTCGAAGCGGACTATATATTATGGATTCATCATTATACGAAAAAGCTACGAACCTGCTGATCAAACTCATTGCTGTTCCATCGTTCAGCAAAGAAGAAGATGAAGTAGCTTCGGTATTGGAAGAATTTTTTGAAAGAGAACGCGTTCACTCCTATCGCAAGGGTAACAACGTATGGGTAAAGAACCAATACTTCGATCCGGCCAAACCAACTGTACTGCTGAATTCACATCACGATACTGTAAAACCCAACCCGCAGTATACACGCGATCCCTTTAAACCAGAAATCATCGATGGTAAACTATATGGCCTCGGCAGCAATGATGCCGGTGGACCCTTGGTATCCCTGATCGCTACCTTTCTGCATTACTATCCGCAGCAGAATTTAAAATATAACGTAATGCTGGCCGCTACTGCGGAAGAAGAAATATCCGGTACGGGCGGCATTGAAAGTATATGGTCATCATTACCACCCGTTGATTTTGCTATAGTAGGCGAGCCCACCTTGTGCCAGATGGCAACTGCTGAAAAAGGATTAATGGTGTTGGATTGTATCGCTCGCGGAAAGGCCGGACATGCTGCACGCGAAGAAGGTATCAATGCTATATATGAAGCACTGCCCGACATTGAGTGGTTTAGTAATTATAGATTCCCGATCGTATCAAATACGTTAGGGCCGATCAAGATGACCGTAACGATTATCAATGCCGGCAAACAACACAACGTAGTGCCTGCTGAATGTCACTATACGGTAGATGTTCGCGTAACCGATGCTTATAGTCTCGAAGAACTGTTGGAAGTAATCAGGAAGAACGTAAAGAGCGAAGTATCGCCTCGCTCCATGCGTATGCGACCGTCTGGTATAGCAGAAGAACATCCATTGGTGAAAGCTGCTATAAAATTAGGCATAGAACGCTATGGTTCGCCTACAACATCCGATCAGGCTTTGATACCGGCACCTTCCGTAAAGATGGGGCCTGGCGACTCAGCCCGATCGCACACAGCCGATGAATTTATCTATGCCGATGAGATTAAGAAAGGTATAGATACTTATATCAAGGTACTCAAC
>NZ_DATCSD010000006.1:0-2033 GCF_036568665.1 Ohtaekwangia sp.
CTCTAAAGCTCAAGGTATAATTGCTGACGATTTTGATCATGATGGTATACAAGACCTGGTGCTCGCAGGAAATTTCTATGGCTATAGAACACAATTGGGCGACAGCGATGCGAGCCTTGGTTCGTTCCTGAAAGGCATGGGTGATGGATCATTCAAAGCCATCTCTCTAGCAGAATCCGGCCTGATCATCGATGGTGATGTTCGCCATATACTTCTTGTAAAAAATGCCACGGGTAGAAAAAAACTGGTGGCGGCAAGAAACAATAATTATCCCCTGGCAATCCTGATCCAATCATTATGGCACGAGTAACATACTATATATATACTCTTCTGTTCTCTTTACTGGCCAATTGCGGCCGGAGTCAACCGTATAGTAGTGATGCTTATCCGCTACATCGTGCACAGCAGGCTTTAACACACGTTATTATTCACGATATATTTTCGCCACCGGTAGCTTCGCGTATCTATGTATATGCGCACATAGCCGCATACGAGATCCTCGTAAAGGAGGGCAAAGAGTATAAAAGTCTGCGAGGTCAGGTTCCTGCTCTTCCGGTAATAGCGGAACCATCAGAAGAGATTTCCTATAGTCTTGCGGCAGTCAGTGCCTTTCTTGCCACCGGCAAGGGCCTTATCTTTTCAGAAGACATGCTCGAAGATTCTTCTAAAATAATTCTTCGGTACTATAAAAAGAAAGTTTCGGGCAAAGTATATGAAAGCTCCATACGCTATGGCAGCGAAGTGGCGCAAAAGATTCTAGCCTGGAGCAAGCAAGATCGCTATACTGAAACAAGAGCCATGCGCAGGTATACCCTGTTAAAAGCAGACGGCAAATGGACGCCCACTCCCCCGGTATATATGGCTGCCATCGAACCATACTGGAAGTTGATCCGTGCATTTACCCTCGATAGCGCAGCGCAATTCAAGCCGGCACCTCCTCCGCTCTTTAGCAAAGAAAAAGAAAGCGAGTTTTATTCACTGGCATACCACGTATACACTACACGCCAGAACCTGACGAAGGAGCAGATCACCATTGCCAACTTCTGGGATTGCAATCCTTTTGCCGTAAATGTTCACGGACATATTAACTATGCTACCAAGAAACTTTCTCCCGGAGGACACTGGCTTTCTATTGCAGGCATTGCCTCACAACGTGTGCAGGCATCCATGATGAAAGCTTCGGCTGCCTATACCCTTACAGCCATTGCATTGTTCGATGGCTTCATCAGTTGCTGGGATGAGAAATACAGGAGTAACCTGATTCGACCGGAAACCTATATCAACGCCTATATAGATGAACAATGGAAGCCGTTGCTGCAAACACCGCCATTCCCGGAATATACCAGCGGCCATAGCGTTATCTCGACAGCGGCCGCCACAGTGCTCAGTGCTTTCTTTGGAAATGATTTTTCTTTTATCGACACCTCCGAAAAAGAATATGGCTATGCAGCGCGCAACTTCACTTCATTCAGGCAAGCATCTGAAGAAGCTGCGATCAGCCGGCTATATGGCGGCATACACTATAGAACCGCTATTGAGCAGGGACAACTGCAAGGACAGAAAGTTGGAGAATGTGTATTACAAAAAATTAAACTGCAACACAATCAATGATCGGGTATATCTCCCAACTGTTCATCACCGGGTTTATACGTTACATAGATCAATAACATCGTTAACATCTCCTGGTCACTTCGCATATCTCCTGACGACTCCACGAACTTGGGCGGATTGTTAGGATTGAGTGGATTATTGGCTGTATTATCAAATATACCATAGAAGTTTACGATATCGCCTCGTTTGAGAATAACCGGTTTCTTATAGCGGTATAATTCCTGCCAGCGAAAATCCCATGAAGGTATAGATACCAATGGAATGGTATCATTATCGCGTGTAGCATAGGCTTTGAATGTTTTACCCAGATAGTGCATGTGCGGCCAGACGTAGAGCACCGTTATATCTTCGCGTGAATTGGCAATGCGCAGCCGGTGTGTTTGCACTTCGTTGGCAAACAATACCAGTGGCGGGTATATATC
>NZ_DATCSD010000007.1:0-3062 GCF_036568665.1 Ohtaekwangia sp.
AGAGAAAAAGAACTCAGCAACGGAAAAGTGTCCTTGTATTTGGATATTTATCATAACAAGAAAAGACACTACGAATTTCTTGACATTTGTGTAAACCGGAAGAAGCCTACCGCCGAGGACTCGGAGAAGTATAAACTTGCTCAGGACATTCGAGCCGAGCGCGAACATGACTATATAGTCAATACGCACGCACTGGTAGACAAGAAAAAAAGCCGGAAAGATTTTGTTGAGTTTGTTACCGAACATTTGGCCAAGAAAGCCTTCAACAACCAGCGGACAGCCACACTGTATCAACTTCGGAAGTTTGTTGGAAAAAAATCGATTCCTATTGCGGCGGTAAATCTGGAATGGCTCAAAGACTTAGAGCAATTCATGCTACAATCGGTCACAGTCAACTCTGTATTAACTTATATGCAGAACATCAACGGCGCACTGAATGCTCTTGTAAGAAGCGGCGTGATCGCGCGCAATCCGTGGCATGAGGTTCCCTTTCATGAACGGCTGAAGAAAACCGAACCGCCCCGTACTGCTTGGACGATTGACCAGCTTCAGCTTCTGGCGAACACCCCCTGCAAGATCAAACACCAGTTCAAACTTGTCTATCTGTTTTCCTGCTTCACAGGCCTGCGCTGGGGTGATGCCAACCAGATTCAATGGTCAAATATTATCAAGCGCAAAGAAAACAGGAAGAATGACAAGGGAGAAGATTATGTACATGAACAATGGTTTATTCACTTCAAGCAGAATAAGACCAGCTCAGTAGAATTTTTACCACTGACCGCTCAGGCGGTCAGTATTCTCAAAGAGCGTGAAGCTGCGGGTGGTCAAAATAGTATATATATATTTCCGGAGGCCAAAGAGAAAAACCGGAAGACGAATCTTGTTCACCGGCAGGTTGATCATGCGATAAAAAAATGGGCAAAGGCAGCCGGGTTAAATGAAAAGAAGATGCGCTTTCATACGGCCCGCCATACGTATGCCACCAACATGCTTGAAGCTACCAACGATCTTTATATAGTCTCCAAGCTACTGGGCCATAAGCATGTGAGGACTACACAAATCTATGCGCAGGTACGGGACAAGATGAAGCAGCAGGCAATTGACTCTTTTTCGAAGATTAATTTTAATTTCGGAAGTGATACGCAAGGCCAGCAGGCCGCCTGACCTAACCGTGTAAACGCATGTGCAGGGCTGCCCGACAACGGGCAGCCTTTTCAATTTGCAATACTAACATCATTGATTTTAATGATCTTTGTCAATGTATGGATAGTGCTGAATTTTGAACTTCGTAAAATGACGCATAGGCATGCGAATTGTTGTTACAATATTCAATAATGATCTTGACCGGAAGGCGGCTGTCAAGGCGGAGATAAATAAACTCTGCGATACAAAAGAAATTGTTGATGCCTGTCTGTACATACCTAGAACCGGGATGCTAGCAGTATTTATTAAATTACTCGCTGCAAACAATATTCAGTATTATTTCGGAGTCCATTTGAGCCGTCCAAGGTCCGAATAAGCAATTTGACGTGTGTCCCTTTTGTCCAGCCGGATTATCAAGGTTATTTTTATCAACTCTCGTAAGATGAAAAGGTTGGCCTTCTTCGGTGTCTGTCGGTTTTAAAAGGCGTAGCAAAAGAGCCAAGCCATTATATATATTACTGACAACGTCTGATTGCTTTTTAGGCAAAAAATTAAAACGTCAGAATCTCCCGCAGGTCTTTTTCCAAAAGCGGTTTGGTTAAGAAGCGATTAACGCCCAGTTGTTTGGCCCTATGCACATCGTCAGGATTTTGAGAGGATGTAAGAACAATAATTCTTATAGTTTCCTTATTAGGAATATTATATGCTGCAAAGTGCTCCAAAAACTCGAAGCCATCCATCACAGGCATATTTAAATCCAAAAGTATAATATCAGGAGTCAAATTAGAGTGAGCGTAGTATTGTTTAAAAAGCGCCAACGCGTCCTCTCCATTGGCAGCTATTCGAACATTCACGTTTCCTATTTTCTCAAGCAGTTTCGAGCTTACGAAGGTGCAGACGGTGTCATCGTCTACCAAAAGTATATTTCTCATAGCCGACAACGTTTATTATAGCTGAAGAACTATATAAATATAATGAGAAATTACCTGGGGTATATCATTCGCCCTTGTAAAAGAAAGTAGCCCTTCATTAAGGTAAGTATTCTTATCATAGCTGTTGTATGTTTACACCTCGATTCTGACAGAGAAACTGTTCTCATTTTTACAGGCACATTTCATTTACGCGTAGAAGGTAAGGCTTGGTCTTGTTTCAAAGGCAATGAAAAAATATGTGGCCATATTTTGCCAATGTGGCCAAAAAAATACTTTTCGACCCAAAAAAAACTAATTGACCCACTTTTATCCAATGTGGCCATATCTGGGTACTTGCGCCATTCAACTGTTGTATCTATGTACCGGTGATCGGAAAGTCAAAGCATGCTAAACGGAGCTGCTAATTTGTATGGCTAAAAATTTCCATTGTAGTACGACTTATTGCCAATCAGATACTGAACCTGATACCCGCAAGATGTCATGGGTGTACCTTGATTCATCGATTGCAGGCTTTGCATGTTACATAGTATTACTAACGGCGGCAAGCGATAAAAGAAAGCGGATAAAAAGTTTTAAGGCTACATCTGTAGCCTTAAAAAAATGTTGCTCCAATTTGCAAGTGTTGTCGAAGTTGGGCGAAGTTGGTCGGAATTCTGCAAATGTTGCTTAAACCGGTCAGCCAGCATTTTTGAGTGTTGTATGTTTGGGATGCTGTATAGAACAGATTACTGCAATGAGTAAGTGCATATCGAATTCGATAGTGAGTACATGAGTATATATAGAGGTTGAATTTCGCGATTTACTTATGTTACTCAGGGCAATTGAAAAATCTAGTGTATATATTTTAAAAAAATGGCGATGAAAAAATGCAAAGTGATAAGTAAAGGTACATCAGGCATCAGGAATTGTGGCAATATATTTCCCATTGTGTCAATATCTTTCCCATTGTGTCAAAATGTTTCCATTGTGTCAAAATTGCGTCCTGGA
>NZ_DATCSD010000008.1:0-6612 GCF_036568665.1 Ohtaekwangia sp.
GTCAATCGCAGCTTCGGTATGACCGCTTCTGCGCAGCACACCTCCGCGTTTTGCACGCAGCGGAAATATATGGCCGGGTTTACCTAGCTCTTCCGGTTTTGTTTCAGGATCAACCAGGGCGCGAATGGTTTTGAAACGATCATGTGCCGAAATACCGGTAGTACATCCGTGACCGATCAGATCAACCGATACGGTGAAAGGTGTTTCAAATACAGCGGTGTTTTTTCCAACCATCAGTTCAAGCCCAAGCTCTTCGCAGCGGTCTTCTATAAGAGGTGCGCAGATAAGTCCACGGCCATGGGTTGCCATGAAATTCACAATCTCCGGAGTAATGCACTCGGCTGCACAAATAAAATCTCCTTCATTCTCACGGTCTTCATCATCTACTACAATGATCACTTTTCCGTTCTTGATTTCTTCGAGGGCTTCTTCGATTGTGTTTAATTTGATATCGCTCATGTTGTATAATTCTTGTTCAGGTGTGTGCAACGTGTGTGTAGAGTATATTTATATAGGCCGAAGTACCGGCTCAGCCATTCTAACAAAGACTTGGGCCAGTCTGTTCCTGAAATTATTTTGCTACAACAATTCCCAGTATAACTGCTAAATCCTTTTCAGCGCCCTTCAATTGCTCGTGAATGGTAAAGTACTTTTCAAGGTCTTCTTCATTCGCGGCCTGTTTCATTTGCTGCAGATTTTCTTCCATCAGCTTCTGGATCATCCGGAACTTGAGTCGCAGCACGTTGGTATAGGCCATGTCGTGCAAAATTTCTTTCTCGTGCGGAAAGTAAATTTGATACTCCTCGCCCCACGACTTGCTGGTTTCGTAGCGTGTTGTGGTAAGTTCAGCCACCATATTTTTAGCGGCTTGCGAACCATGCTCCATGAAATATAGCGGATCACGAATTTCTCCCTGCACAGCACCTTCGCGAAAAGTCTGGTAAATCTCGCTGTATATTGGATTCACAAACTCTACATCCTCCAGTTCTGCCAGCATAAAATCAATCAGGCGTTGGTCATCGTAAGCCTGCTCGGCATAGTTGAGCAACAACCGGATCGCTTCGCGCTCCTGCATCTGCACCATCCCAGACGTATCAAGCTTCGAAGAGGTTGCCACCTCCGGAAGTATATCTGGTACCGGTATCTTCGATTCGCCCCGTGTCTTTTCCTGCTGTTGCTTCTGGCGATCGCCAATCAGTATTTTGTTGAGCTCTGTTAACAGAACAGACTCATCCATCTTGAGCAACTGACCGGCTTCCTGTATATATACCGACCGCTTGATGGGATCGGGTATCAGCGAAATGCTGGTGATACTCTCGCGGATAGCTTCTGCTTTCTTGATCGGATCGTGATTTGACTCCGCAGCCAACAAATCGATCTTGAACGATATAAAGTCTTTGGTGTGCGCTTTCAGGTACGTCTTAAACTCGGTGCTTCCCATCTTCTTCGAGAAGCTGTCCGGGTCATCGCCATCGGGCAACAATACCACGCGAACGTTGAGGCCACCTTTCAATACGAGATCTATACCACGCAACGCTGCTTTTATACCCGCGGCATCGCCATCAAATAGTACTGTTACATTTTCGGTAAACCTGCGAATGAGTTTGATCTGCTCCTCGGTAAAGGCTGTACCAGACGATGCCACCACGTTATCAACATCGGCCTGATGCATCGAGATCACATCGGTATAGCCTTCTACTATGTAGCAGAAGTCTTCTCTGCGTATAGCGTTCTTCGCCTGATACATACCGTAGAGCACATTGCTCTTGTGGTATATTTCCGTTTCGGGCGAATTTATATACTTGGGCTGATCTTTTTCTTTGGTAAGAATGCGCGCACCGAAGGCTATAACTTTTCCCGAGAGATTATGCACCGGGAAGATCACGCGTCCGCGGAAGCGATCGTAAAATCGTCCGCCATCCTTTTTGATGATCAGTCCTGCTTTCTCCAGCAAGTCTTCGCTATAGCCGATGCCCAATGCTTTTTTACTCAGGTGATCCCACTCGTTGAGGCTATAGCCCAGTTCGAATTTTTCGATAGTGCGATCATGAAAGCCACGTTCGCGGAAATAACTCAAACCAATGCTCTGCCCTTCCTCCGACTCCATCAGCGATTGCTTGTAGTAGTCTTTGGTATAATTCATAAGCGCATAGAGCCGATCGCGATCACTCTGCTGAAGCTGATCTTCGGGGGTGCGCTGATCTTCTTTCAGATCAACGCCATATTTTTTGGCCAGGTAACGGATGGCTTCTACATAGCTCATCCCTTCGTGCTCCATCACAAACGTGATGCTGTCGCCACCCTTGCCACTGCTGAAATCTTTGAAGATGCCTTTCGCCGGAACAACGTAGAATGAAGCTGTTTTCTCGTTGGTGAAAGGACTTAACGCTTTGTAATTCTGACCACTGCGCTTCAGCGACACAAAATCTCCGATCACATCAACAATGTCGAGGCGGCTTCTTACTTCATCAATTGTTTCGCGGGAGATCATTTTTCACTAAAACAGCTGTGGGCAAAGATACTTGATTATAACATTTGTGATACTTATTTACACATTTGTGATATAGGCCATCCAATGTGGCAAATGCTATGGAGTTGTCGGAGTTTCGATCTAAATTGCGCCCGTTTTGCAAGTATTGCGGCTCCTGGTATAGAATACATTGAATTACAGGAACTTTAATCCGCGATCTGAAATTTGACATTCTGAAATGATTACATCAACCGACATTCTGAAAGCTCTTTCTACGGTGGAAGATCCTGATTTGAAGCGCGACCTCGTGAGCCTGAACATGATCAAAGACCTGAAGGTGGAGCCAAAAAAAATAAGTTTTTCCGTAGTGCTCACCACTCCTGCCTGCCCGCTGAAAGACAAGATCCGCCAGGATTGTGAAGACGCTGTAGAAAAAGTAGCGGGACCTGATGTTGAGATCGACATCTTCATGACATCTTCGGTTACAACGTTGCGCGACAATGCTCCGCTGTTGCCGGGTGTTAAAAACATCATCGCGATTGCTTCGGGTAAAGGAGGCGTGGGTAAATCTACGGTAACATCCAACCTCGCAGTATCTCTCGCCATGACGGGTGCAAAAGTAGGTTTGATCGATGCCGATGTTTACGGACCTTCTATTCCGGTTATGTTCAACTGCGAGTATGAGCAGCCGATGGTAAAGCAGGTGAATGGAAAGAACATCATCATTCCGATTGAACAATACGGTGTGAAGTTACTCTCCATTGGTTTTCTGGCAGCGCCTGATAGTGCTGTGATCTGGAGAGGACCGATGGCAAGTTCTGCATTAAAGCAATTCTTCAGCGATACCGATTGGGGCGAACTCGATTATTTGTTGATCGATCTTCCTCCCGGTACAAGCGATATACATTTAACGATGGTACAAACCGTGCCTGTTACGGGAGCTGTGATTGTTACCACTCCGCAGAAGGTGGCACTGGCTGATGCCAACAAAGGCCTGGCAATGTTCAAGCAGCCGCAGATCAATGTACCTATACTGGGCATCGTAGAGAACATGGCGTACTTTACTCCGGAAGAATTGCCGGATAACAAGTACTATATATTTGGAAAGGATGGCGGCAAGAACTTATCAGAAAAGCATGGCGTTCCATTCCTGGGTCAGATTCCGCTGGTACAAAGCATTCGCGAAAGTGGCGACAGTGGTTTGCCTGCTGCCATGAAAGAAGGACCTTCTGCTGATGCATTCAAGACATTGGCGAAGACCGTGGCGAGACAAATTGCGATACGGAATGCCAATCAACCCACGCTTGTGACCGAGGTGAAGTAATTGCCTCTAAATAATTTGACAGAGAATAGCTACCTTTAGCTGACGAAAGTAAAAGTTGAAACAGACGCCTGATGAATACGCTTGAAGAACTTACCCAGAAAATAGAGACTTCCCTCAATTCCATTCGTCCGTATCTGGAGGCTGACGGTGGCAACGTGAAAGTGAACGAGATCACGCCCGAGCACATTGTAAGGCTTGAGTTTGTAGGAGCCTGTGGTAACTGCCGCATGTCTACCATGACATTCAAGGCGGGTGTTGAGGCTGCTATTAAACGTGATGTTCCGGAGGTCAAAGGAATTGAAGTAATCAACCTTACGCCTATAGCGAACTAAATCCGTGTTGCATTTTTAGTGCCGAGCTGTGAAATATATAGTCGTTAAGGCTATATAACGTTGTGAGTAACATTGAAGAGTATTCTTTCTTCGTTGGGTATATATCTCATCAGTCTTTATCGTATTTTTTATTTACAAGCTAACAGTCAGCTGAAAAATAGTAGCCACTCGGCCAGCTGAACGATCTTGTTTAGTACCGGCTACACACTTTTTTAAAAGGACTTCGCGTTTCTGAATATACGGTTACTCTTTGTATCTTTCCCTGATAAAGCTTTTGTGTATCTGATCTTTGCTTGTGTGAATTCCATGCTCTCCTTTTTTTCAAATTTCCGGAAAGCAACATTCTTATGTTGCACGTTGTTTACTTTTATACACGTTTATACCGCTACAGCTCAGCAACGCTGTGGCACGGTGGAATATACCGATCAACTGCTGCGCAGCCACAATATACCGGAGAACACACGCCAATTTGAACAGTGGCTTGCACAAAAGAAATCGCAGCGACTCCGCCAGCAATCAACCGACCGCATACAGGAAACAACGTATCAGATTCCGGTAGTAGTACATGTCATTCACAACGGAGAGGCTGTAGGCACAGGCACCAATATACCGGACGCACAAATTCTCTCGCAGATCAAAGTACTCAATAAAGATTACCAGCGTCTTAACGCAGATGCTTCCAATACACCTGCCGAATTTCAATCGGTAGCCGGAAACATGAGCATTGAATTTGTATTGGCCAAACGCACACCCGATGGTTTTGCTACCAATGGTATAGTGCGCGTGAAGGGAACACAAACTTCGTGGACCTCGGGCGATAATACTGAGTTGAAAAGTTTAAGTTACTGGTCTTCGGATGACTACCTGAACATCTGGGTTTGTAATCTCACTGACTATCTCGGTTATGCACAGTTTCCGGTTTCTGATCTGCCAGGATTGGAAGACTATCAGAACGGACTTGCAGCTACCGATGGTGCAGTATTTAATTACCAGTCTTTTGGTTCGATAGATGATGGAGCCTTTAGTCTGAAAACAAAGTATAACAAAGGTCGCACCGCTACACATGAGCTCGGGCACTTCTTCGGATTGCGTCACCTCTGGGGTGATGTTTCCAATTGCAATGGTACCGACTATATAAATGATACTCCTCCGCAGGATGCAGCTACATTCAATTGTCCTACACACCCACAGGCTGCCTGTAATGCCACCAAGATGTTTCAGAATTACCTGGACTATACGGATGATGCCTGCATGAATCTCTTTACGCAGGATCAAGTGACGAGAATGATCACGGTATTGGAGAATAGTCCGCGGAGAACATCGCTGCTTACATCGCCCGGGCTACTGGACCCGACTGCCAGCGGAAACGATTTGTTGATTGAAGAAATTATAGCGCCTTCTCCGGTAACGTGCAAAACAGAAGTTACACCCAAAGTATCAGTTAAAGTAAATAACAGTATTGAAACGATCACATCTTTCAAGCTGGTATATACTATCAATGGCGCATCCGTGGCTGTGCCGATAGAAAATGTTAGCCTGGAGGAAAATGATGTTATTGAAATTGCCTTACCCGCTGCACAGCTTACGCAGGATGAGAATGAACTTTCCTTCGAAGTACAGACACCGAACGGAGGTATAGATGTAAATCCTTTCAACAACAGCAAGTCGATGATTACGGTGATCAACACCCAACAGGATAATATACCTCTGCGGCAAAATTTTGAAGGCACACGATTCAGTGAAGTCTGGACACTTACTAACCCAAGCGGTGGCACCACTTGGCAAACTATTGACCTTGGCGATAATACCGCGCTATATGCCAACGGTTTTACAAACACCACTACCGATAATGAGATGTGGCTCGTAAGCCCCGTACTTGATTTCACAACATCTACCAGTGCCAGCGTGTCGTTTGATCTTTCGTATGCCTATCGCTCAGGTAAATTTGATGGCTTCCGTGTTATAGCCTCCAAAGATTGTGGCACAACGTTTCCCCTATCGGTGCTGGATATGAGCGGGCCGAACATTGCTTCTCATACTTCCGCTGCAGCCTGGCAACCGGCATCAGATAGTGACTGGACACTCGGAAAAAATCTTTCACTCAGCGCGCTCGCAGGCCAGGACAGTGTGCGACTGGCATTCATCTTTACCAATCAGAACGGCAACAATCTTTACCTCGACAACATCGAGTTCTTTCAATATGAAAATCCGCCTGCTGTAACATCGAACCTGGTGGTATACCCGAATTGTGTTACTACCGGTTCACTCATCAACGTCCGGTTGAACCTGCCCCAGCGCGAAACCGCCACACTATATGTAACCGATATGACGGGCCGTATAGTACACAACGAATCTATATCCGAAGGATTAAACCAGACCTACTCATTTTACCTCGATGGTGTGCGCCCCGGTATGTATATAGCCCACGTAACAACAAATACGCGAAGCTATTCGGCCAAGCTTATTGTTCGATGAAGTTGTTCTCC
>NZ_DATCSD010000009.1:0-3897 GCF_036568665.1 Ohtaekwangia sp.
TTCCGTAACAGGTTCGGTTTTGCATCCGATCAAACTATACACCAGCACGAAGGCGATGCTTAGATATTTTACGCTCTCTTTCATCAAGTCTAAATTGAAATATAGTTACAAATGTACATTTTACACTATATTTTTCTTTGACGGAGCAGAGGAATTTTACTTTCTTTTTCAGTACAATAAGTAATGATTTGATATAAGTGCAACCAGTGGGGAAACACCTGACTGTTAATTAAATTCTTTGACTGAAACAATGATCATCTCAATGCGACTATTTTTTCTATCCACAGAGAATCTTTTGGTTGGGTCTATCTTGTTTAATTCCGCTACTGAAATTAAGGGTCTTGCTTCTCCTAATCCAACAGCAGCTATTCTCTTTTCACCTATCCCGTGTTTAATTAATTCATTGATAAGACCCTGCGCCATTTTTTGACTTACATGGAAATTATATGCGTAGCAGTCTTCTGTCCATGTATGCCATAGAAATACAACGGATACATTTTCGTTGGAATTTAAAAACGACAGTAGAGTATCGTAGGTATTTTGATTTTGGTAATAAGTATAGCACGGCTTTGTAGTACATGGGCCATCAAACGCTCTCGAAAGGTGTATTGTTCTTGTTTGCCCAACTGTTAACAGAGTATCCGTCCAATTAAAATTACCTTGAGCAAAAGATGTTGTATAGGTTATCAGGTTTAGTGTGAGTGCCGTAAGTAATTTCATGAGCATATTAATGAAGCTGATTGCTTAATTTGAACGGATATGGTATATATTTAGTATCGTCCTATTCTCGCATTTTCTACTACAGTCAGGTAGGAACGTCTGACTGTTACGATCTTAATACATTCCCAGAAACACCTTCAACGCTCCTGACTGCGGTATATCTTTTCGGTACACCAGCACAGTTGTTAATGATGCCAGCTCGGGTGCCAGCGGAATCAGGTTAAGTTTTCGCTTGCTATAGTACTGATCGATCAAACCTTTGGGCAATACAGTGAAGCCCAATCCGGCTTCCACGAAGTTAATGATTCCCTCGAGTGTATTCAGAACAATGCTCTTATACGTCACTATACCTTTGGCACTAAGCCATGACTCCAGTCGTGCGCGATAACTGCAGCCCTGATCGAACACAACAATCGTTACATCCTGGTTTGAGAGTAAATTCTTTTGTGTGGTATATTTGGTTGAGCTCACCAGCACCAATTTATCGTCACTGACTTTTAGCTGGTTCAGTTCCGGAAGAGAAATCGGGCCGGGCACAAAGGCAGCATCTAATTTATAGTTCAGTACATCGTTAACCAGGTCAGGACCTAATTCTGATTTGAACTCCAGCGTAATGTCCGGGTACTTTTGCATGAACTCGTTTAGCAATGCAGGCACTTTCAAGGCCATGGTAGTTTCGATACATCCGATTTTCAGACGGCCATTTATACCTTTTGCTTTCGGCACTTCTCTCCGGGCTTCTTCATACAATTGATTTATCTGCTTGGAATATACCATCAGCTTTTTGCCGGCAGAGGTTAACACCACTTTACGCGAAGTCCGGTCGAACAGCGGAGTGCCAAACTCATCTTCCATGCTTTTTATACGAGCTGTTACGTTAGACTGCACTGTGTTTGCAGTATCGGCTGCTTTGGTAAAGTTCTCATGCAAGGCAACAGCTTCAAAAATTCGGAGATCGTTAATATTCATAAATCATATTTTATGATAGTTACTATCAGTATTAATCGTTTTTACAAATATATGAACAAACCTAGTTTTGTCCAATAAATACTAAAACATGAACAGCACAATACACAAAACAGCACTGGGGATGGTTATACTATGCCTGGTAATTACAGCAGCACAGGCACAACATGAAAGTCAGCCTAAATCCACAACGAACATAGTACAGAAGACGGTGATCCATTACCGGAAGACCGAAGTAAACGGACTGAATATTTTTTACAGAGAGGCTGGACCATCCGATGGTTCGGTGATATTGCTCTTGCATGGTTTCCCTTCATCATCGCACATGTTCAGAAATCTTATACCCATATTGAGTGTGAAGCACCGGGTAATTGCACCCGATTTACCGGGCTTTGGCTTTTCAGACGCGCCTGTGCGTGAAAAGTATACTTATACCTTCGATAACCTTGCAGCAACGATGCAGCAGTTTATTGATAAACTTGGACTAAAGCGGTTTGCTATATATGTATTTGATTATGGAGCACCGGTTGGGTTCAGGCTTGCGCTGGCTAATCCGGAAAAAATTACCGGCATAATTTCACAGAATGGAAATGCTTATGAGGAAGGACTCAGTGCCGGCTGGAATCCTATTCAGAAATATTGGCGTGACCCATCACAAGAGAACCGTGATGCGCTGCGCGAATTTATGCAACTGCCGGCAACACGTTGGCAATATGAAGAAGGCGTTGATGATAAATCATTGATAGCCCCCGAGAGCTATACCACGGATCAACTCTTTCTTGACAGACCAGGCATTGTAGAGATACAGTTGGATTTGTTTAAGGATTACCAGAACAATGTGAAGCTATATCCGGAGTTTCATAAATACTTTAAGGCGCGAAAGCCGAAGCTCCTCGCTGTATGGGGAAGCCGCGATCCGTATTTTTTACCATCAGGTGCCGAAGCCTATAAGCGCGACATTCCTGATGCGAAAGTAATCTTTTATGAAACAGGACATTTTGCATTGGAAACACATGCTTATGAAATCGGGCAGGAAATAGTAAAATTCATGGCCGCGTTACCGAAATAGCAAACGCTATATCTTGCTGAATATATAGTGACAGTATCTATAGGCAGAGTCTTACAGAAGGAGACACTGCCTACAGATATATTATTTGGGCGTGTACGTACTCAGCTCTATAATTAATAATTTGTATGATGGCGATTGATGCATCATAGCGAGTAAATGTATAAATTGAGCTGGCGAAAACAAGGTTGCAATTTCTGCATCCGTAATACAGCGTAAATATGATCGTACGTCAACGCACACACTGGTTTAGAATGATGTTTATCTGGCATGGTTCTGTTCTGCCCAAGATACTTCCCCAACTGCTTACCCTTACGGCTTTTTCGCTGGTAGTGTTCTTCTTCCAGGGAAAGATATACCAGTACAAAGTAAATCTCAATCCGACCATCTTTACCCTGATCGGTATAGCCTTGGCAATCTTCCTCGGGTTTTGCAATACATCCAGTTACGATCGCTATTGGGAGGGACGCAAGCTCTGGGGAACACTGGTAGTAGAAAGCCGCTCGCTCGTGCGACAGGTATTTACCATGATTGATGATAATAGTCCTGAACTTGATACAGAGAAAAAACAGTTTGCCAAAACGGTTGTGGCGTGTTGTTGGGCTTTGAATCATCAATTAAGACGAACGCAAAGTATAGACGACCAGGAGCGGTTACTGGAGCGGAAGGATATTGAATATTTAAAGAATCGTGAATTTGTTCCGGTATCGTTACTGTATCGTCTCGGAGAATATATAGCCGCATGGACAAAGGCCGGGAAGATTGATACCATTGTAGCGACCAACCTTAATCAGCAGTTGAACAATATGTCTGCCGTGGTGGGAGGCTGCGAACGGATTTTGAATACACCGTTACCGTTTACGTATCATGTTCTGTTGCATCGCACAGTATATATTTACTGTTTCCTGCTTCCGTTTGGACTGGTAGACGTAGTAGGATGGATGATGCCTGTGCTGGTAGTTTTTATCAGCTATACATTTATTTCGCTTGATGCCATTGTAGCCGAGATCGGTGAACCTTTCGGTGTAGAGTCTAACGACCTCGCCTTAAATTCCATTTGCCGGACTATAGAATATTCTGTATTTGAGCAGGCTAATATACCTCAACCGCCATTGGCAAAGCCGACTTCTTATTTTTGGGATTAG
>NZ_DATCSD010000010.1:0-7591 GCF_036568665.1 Ohtaekwangia sp.
ACAACATCCGATCAGGCTTTGATACCGGCACCTTCCGTAAAGATGGGGCCTGGCGACTCAGCCCGATCGCACACAGCCGATGAATTTATCTATGCCGATGAGATTAAGAAAGGTATAGATACTTATATCAAGGTACTCAACGAAGTGATCCTATAGTATAGGTATGAGAAAGCCTGCGCTGATCGTGATTGATGTTCAGAACGGTATAGATGAAGCAAGCCACTGGGGAGGCAATCGTAATAATCCGGAGGCTGAAGAAAATATAGGACTGTTGCTGAAAGCCTGGAAGAAAAATGATTTGCCCGTAATAATTGTGCAGCATTGTTCCGTTTCTCCGGCATCACCATTCAGGCCGGGATATACCGGCAATGAGCTGAAAGATTTTGTGAAGCCATATGCTGTCGGAAAGATCTTTCAAAAGTCAGCGACCAGTGCATTTATAGGAACCGATCTGCACAAGACTTTGCAAGATATAGGTATAGATGAACTTGTGATCACCGGTTTTGTAACCAATAATTCCGTGGAGGCAACGGCACGCATGGCGGGTGATTTGGGATATAAAAATATAGTAGTGTCTGATGCGACAGCAGCATTTGATAAGATAGCGATCGATGGAACGCACTATAGCTCGCAACAGGTTCACACCTTATCTTTATCACACTTAAAAGACGAATACGCCTCGATTCGCACGACAGATGAGGTATTGGCCTCGCTGATTATACCGATATAACGACTTGTGAAAATATAGTATATGAAACTCTGGCAAAAAGATAAAGCATCGCTCAAGGAAGTAGAGAAGTTTACCGTGGGAAGAGACCAGGAGATGGATATGTTTCTGGCTCCGTTCGATGTGCAGGGCTCGCTCGCACACATCACCATGCTGGAGTCCATCGGCTTGTTGGAGAAGAATGAACTTGCCATACTTTCTGCCGAACTTAAGAATATATACAAGCGCATCAGCGAAGGAACGTTCAAGGTAGAAGAAGGTGTTGAAGATATACACTCGCAGGTAGAACTTGAACTTACCAAAACGTTAGGCGATGTTGGAAAGAAAATTCACAGTGGCCGCTCGCGTAACGACCAGGTGCTGGTCGATATAAAATTATACCTGCGCCACGAGATAAAAGAGGTAACAGCAGAGGTAAAGAATCTCTTCGACTTATTACAGGTGCAAAGCGTTAAGTATAAAGATCACCTTCTCCCGGGTTATACGCATCTTCAACTCGCCATGCCATCCTCATTTGGGTTGTGGTTTGGAGCATACGCAGAAAGTCTGGTAGATGATGTGATCACCTTGCAGGCAGCGTATCGGGTAGTAAACAAAAATCCATTGGGTTCAGCAGCGGGGTATGGTTCTTCATTTCCCTTGAATAGAACCATGACCACGAAGTTGCTTGGATTTGAAGATCTTAACTATAATGTAGTATATGCGCAAATGGGGAGAGGTAAAACAGAGCGCATTGTTGCTTCAGCCTTGTCTAATATAGCTTCTACACTAAGTAAATTATCGATGGATGCGTGCCTGTTCCTGAATCAGAATTTTGGCTTTATCAGTTTCCCGGATGAGCTTACTACGGGTTCGAGTATTATGCCGCACAAGAAAAATCCCGATGTGTTTGAGTTGATCCGCGCACGTTGCAATCAGTTGGCAGCACTTCCCAATGATATAGCAATGTCAACCGTAAACCTGCCTTCCGGATATCATCGCGATATGCAGTTGTTGAAAGAAATTTTATTCCCGGCTATACAGCGATTGAAAGAATGTTTACGCATGGCGCAACTGATGTTGTCGAACATCAGTGTAAAAGAAAATATACTCGCAGACGAGAAGTATAAATTTCTCTTTAGTGTAGAGGAAGTAAACCGGTTGGTATTGGCAGGTATACCTTTCCGTGATGCTTACAAAAAAGTGGGTTTTGATATTGAGCAGGGTAATTATAATCCTCAGACTACCGTGCATCATACGCATGAAGGAAGCATTGGTAATCCCGGAACAGAAGCTATCAATACTATGATGCAACAGACACTTGCTTCATTCCGCTTTACCGATGCGGAGGAAGCTGTGCAGAAACTCGTTTCATAAATCCTGGTAGAAAAATATTAGCGCAAGCGCTGCGGACCTGATGTATTAGCAGCGCTTTCTTTTTTACTGTAAGTGTAGAATTTCATCAGCGATTTTACATGCTGCTGTTACCGTTGGAATGTTACGTATAAATTGTGCTTCACGCTATTGCTGAATCAACGGGCATGGTTTTTACTTTCTGATATAAATCAATCCATTGCTGCATGAACTTTACCAATATTTCTACGAGTCGCAGAAAATTTATTCAGCATGTGTCCGGGGCGATCGGAACATCGCTGTTTGCTTTTTCAGCTAAAACGGCAAACAGTTTTTCTTTTAGAGAAGAATTACCGGCAACGGCCGGGATTCAGCAGCCGGAGAAGCAACTGGGTATTGCATTGGTTGGTCTTGGTAAATATAGCACGGAACAACTGGCCCCGGCACTACAGGAAACAAAGCGTTGCAAGCTGGTTGGTATTGTAACGGGAACTCCGGAGAAAGCAGAAAAGTGGAAGAGCAAATATAGTCTTGTTGATAAGAATATATATGATTATCAGAATTTTGATTCGATCAAAAATAATCCGGATATAGATATAGTATATGTTGTGCTGCCCAACTCCATGCATGCAGAATATGTGATCCGTGCAGCAAAAGCAGGCAAGCATGTTATCTGCGAAAAGCCAATGGCTGTATCCGTGCAGGAATGTGAAGATATGATCAAGGCTTGTAAAGATGCCAGTCGTTTATTGTCCATCGGCTATAGATTGCATTTTGAACCGTACAATCTTACGATGGCCGAACTTGGTACAAAGAAAACCTACGGTGAAATAAAGCTGGTCACCGCCCGCGATGGTATGGATATAGAACCCAATGTGTGGCGGCTTAGTAAGAAAATGGCTGGCGGAGGTCCGTTGATGGATGTAGGTATATATTGTGTGCAAGGTGTGTTATATACCATGGGTAAATATCCGATCGCTGTTACGGCAAAAGAAGGACCTAAGACGGACATGAAGCGATTCAGTGAAGTGGAGCAGTCGTTATCATGGCAATTTGATTTTGCGGGAGGTGCTATAGCAAGTTGTGAAACCAGTTATGCCGATGAAATGAATTTTCTGCGGGCAGATGCTGAACGCGGATGGTTTCAGTTGGAGCCAGCGTATGAGTATAAAGGTATAAAAGGCGAGACAGCCAAAGGTAAACTTGATTTGCCTCACGTCAATCAGCAGGCATTGCAAATGGATGATTTTGCAACGTGTGTATTGCAGAATAAAAAAAGTAAAGTGCCCGGAGAAATGGGGCTTCGCGATGTAAAGATTTTAATGGCTATATATGAAGCGGCGCGAACAGGCAAGCGTATTGAATTGAAGAACCTTTAAAAATGTAATGCTATGAGAAATAATAAAGCGAGTACGGAAAACAAGGAGACAAAGCACAAGGGAGCGAAAAAGCTTCCGGGCGAATATCCACCAAGCGAGGATATTATGAATCCTGTGAACGAGGCAGAGCGTGTTCATGTAGACCTGGATGATCTCAGTCTTTCGCGGGCAACGTCTGCGGAAATAGTTGAGGATGCTCCAGCCCGACCGTTGGATGATAAATCTAATCTGACGAAAGAGGATAAAGAAGCTTTAGGTCCGAAAGACCTGAGCCTGGATCTGGGCGATGATGAACAACTTAAGCATCGCAGGTGGCCTGTAGACTTTGCTGCCCGCGATCTGGATATACCCGGAAGTGAGCTCGATGACCGTGACGAGGCTATAGGCTCCGAAGATGAGGAGAATAATTCCTATAGCGTAGGGGGCGACCGCCAGGAAAACCTGGAAGAGGATCCGATGCGATAATATATATAGTATCTCTGAATGCTGCAGGTATGAGTATATATCTGCAGACATTCAGGATGTAAGATATAGGATAATGAAAGCAACGATTATGAAACAAACTACTATAGCATCTGAAGAAGTGTCATCAGCACCAACATTGGTTGTATCGGTATCTACGATCACCAACGTGAATCCCGCAGAGCGTGCTATCTCTGTAATCAGTGGATTGGCATTAACAATAAGTGGTGTGAGACATTTTGGTAAAGGTAAAGGTATATCTTCTATTTTAGGAGGTGCTTATTTGTTGGCGCGGGGTATAACGGGTTATTGTGCTGTGAATGCATTGCTTCAAAAAGGTAAGCATGGAGGCATGGGTATATCTGAAGCTACCGGTACATTTAAAGTAGTAGCAGAATAGAACAAGGGGAATGTGTGGTTGTAAACAAAGTGAGGAGGGAACATGAAAGGTATATTTGTTTTTTGTATAATAGTATCGTCAGGTATATTATCGGTGCAGGCGCAGGTGAGTGATTCCAGTAAACGTACCAACAGCAGAAGGCCAACCATCAACCAAAGTCAGGCGAAGCCGAATAGCAAAGAGATGCTGGAGATTGAGTTGAATAAAAACCGGAATAAAGGAGCGCAGGTCGATACGTCCGGAACAAAGAGTGGTACAAATACCGGCAGCGCTAAAAATGTTCGCGATAGCTCGCAGCGCTCACCTAATATACCCGCCTTTGATGCCGGCACAAGTTCTGCAGGTTCACCCAGTCAATTGTCTGGAGATAATGGTAAACAACGCGATGGCACCAATACCGTTCAGCGAAGCTCCTATAACATGGCAGGCTCACCTCCACCACGAAAAAGTGCACGTGCCAGTAGTTCAGTAAAAGCAGGGAAGCCGGATGAGAAGAGCAAGGCCGAAAACAAATCGGCAGATACTGATAAGCGTAAAAAGAAATCCAAAAAGAAGGATAAAGACTGACGGTTGGTTAACTCGTAAAACTTGATGATTTTTGCGGCTAAGTTTCTAATAACATGCAGCCGCAAACAATTCTTTATATCATTCTGGCAATAACGGTGATCAGCTATATTTTTGATCAGGTGTTAGATTATATCAATCTCAAATCACAGCGTGAAGAAATTCCGGATGAGATAGCCGCATTCTATGATCGAGCGAAGTATATAACGTCACTTCGCTATCACCGCGAGCTTACTAATTTTTCTTTTATTACCTCGGGCTTCAGCTTTTTACTTTCTGCAATTATGCTGGTAACCGGTGGCTTTGGCTGGCTCGATACTTTGATGCGTAACTTTATCGGCAATGAAATTATACTGGCGCTGGTTTTCTTTGGTATCATCATGATCGTTTCGGATATACTCACGATCCCGTTTCAGTGGCACCGGGTATTTGTGATCGAAGAGAAATACGGTTTCAATAAGACTACCGTAAAGACATTTATAGCGGATAAGATCAAAGGATATATACTGGGTGGTTTGATCGGTGGTATATTATTAGCTGTGCTGATATACCTGGTGAAGACCATTGGCCCTGATTTCTGGATATGGTTTGCTCTGATTGCCTGTACATTTATACTGCTGATGAACATGTTTTATGCATCAGTAATTCTTCCGCTGTTCAATAAGCTCACGCCTCTTCCGGAAGGCGAGCTGAAGTCAGCTATCGAATCGTTTGCCCGTAAAGTAAATTTTCCGCTGGATAACATTTTTGTTATTGACGGATCAAAACGCTCCAGTAAAGCCAATGCATTTTTCTCTGGCATTGGAAAGAAAAAGAAAATTGTATTATACGATACACTGATTAACAATCACACAACGGATGAGCTGGTGGCCGTATTGGCTCATGAGGTGGGACACTTCAAGAAGAAGCACATTGTTTGGAGCTATATATTATCGGTGGTGCAAATTGTATTCATGCTCTTTGTGCTTTCGCAGATGATCTTCAATGAAAATCTTTCGCTTGCGCTGGGAGGCTCGCAGCAGGCTATACATCTGAACCTGATTGCCTTTGCCATTTTGTTTTCACCGGTATCAGGCATAACCGGTTTGCTGATGAGTATGTTGAGTCGCAAGAACGAATTTGAGGCCGATGCTTACGCGAAGCAAACGTATAATGGCACTGCCTTGGCCAATGCCCTGAAGAAGTTGTCAGTAGATAGTCTGAGTGATCTGTATCCACATCCCTGGTATGTGTTCTTTCATTACTCTCATCCTCCGTTATTGAAACGTCTGGAAGCCATTAACCGCTGATAAGAAAAGCGTGTGATGTTTCGAGTGAAATGCAGTATCTTGATTACGGCCGTTGGATCTGTGCTGAGCGATAGGTGAGAAGTATATATACCAGTATCAGACGCTATTCTAAAACATTGCATGCATCGCAGACAATTTATAAAAACTGCTGCAGCAACCGGTACTGCCTGGGTTGCTGCTCCGCTTATACATGTTATAGGCAAAGACAAAAAATATAGGACAGCACTCATTGGCACTGGCTGGTGGGGAGGCAATATACTTCGCTGTGCGATTCAGGCAGGCGAAAGTAAAATTGTAGCGTTATGCGATGTAGATGCCAGTCAGTTAGCGAAGACTGCAGAAGAGGTAAAGAAACTGAGTGGAGAAACGCCAAAGCAGTATCGTGATTACCGCGAGTTGTTAAGCAAAGAGAAGCCGGAGATTGTTATCGTAGCTACGCCTGATCATTGGCATCCATTAATAGCGATAGCAGCCATGGAAGCAGGCGCACATGTATATGTAGAGAAGCCGATCTGCCACACGATCAATGAAGGTAAAGCGATGGTGGCGGCTGCGCGCAATACACAACGTATCGTGCAGGTAGGCACACACAGAAGAGTATCGCCTCACAACGTATCGGGTATGCAGTTTTTGAAATCAGGCAAAGCCGGAAAGATAGGGATGGTACGAGCCTTTGTACATTATCCCGGAGGTGCTGGTACCAGGACACCCGATAGTGAACCTCCTGCCGGACTTGACTGGAATATGTGGTGTGGTCCTGCTCCGTTGAATCCTTATAACAAAACAATTCATCCCAAAGGGTTTCGTTCGCATCTCGATTATGCGAATGGTCAACTGGGTGACTGGGGTATACATTGGATGGATCAGATCTTAATGTGGACGGAAGAGAAGCATCCGAAGAAAGTATTTTCGTCAGCAGGCAGGTTTATACGGGAAGATAGTACCGATGCGCCCGATACCCAGACCGTTAATTTTGAGTTTGAGTCTTTTATAGCTACATGGGAGCATCGCTTCTATGCGGGTAATGAAGCAGAGAAAACAAATATAGGTTGCTATTTCTATGGCACGGAAGGAACGTTCCACATGGGGTGGCTTGATGGCTGGACATTCTATCCATCGGATACAAAGAAGCAGATTATTCACCAGGAGCCTTCACTGGATGAACCTGATCAACAAAATATAGCCGGACTCTGGTCTAATTTTCTGCAGTCGATCAAGACCAATACATTACCGGTATGCGATATCGAGATAGGTCAGCGTTCAACCAACATGAGCTTGCTCGGAATGCTCAGTTGGAAACTCGGCAGAAGCGTTGACTGGAATGGAGAGAAAGGCATAATTGAACACGATGCTGAAGCAAATAAGTTATTAAGCCGTGCCTATAGGGGAGAGTGGACATACCCTGTATAGTTATATAGCTATAGTTAATCTTTGTGAA
>NZ_DATCSD010000011.1:0-5651 GCF_036568665.1 Ohtaekwangia sp.
AGCTATATCTTTAACAATTTAGTAACAACCACACCCACCCCGGTTCATAATCGCCCGTTACCTTTGAAGCAAAGAACTTCTTCATAGGTTTGGGGATTCCCCGGAGGCTTTAGTGTCTTGGGGAATCATTATTTTTAACCATGGGCAAGAAAAAGAAACGAGAACTCGAGCTCGTCATTTTATCAGACATTCACCTGGGCACCTACGGCTGTCACGCGGAAGAATTACTGCGCTATCTCAAAACGATCAAGCCGAAGAAACTCATTCTCAATGGTGATATCATCGACATGTGGCAATTCAGCAAACGCTATTGGCCCAAGTCGCACATGCAGGTAGTGAAGCACATTATGGGACTGATGGCGAAGAACACCAAAGTGATATACCTTACCGGTAACCACGATGAGATGCTGCGCAAGTTTTCAGGTTTCCGTTTGGGTTCATTCATCATCGACAATAAAATCACGTTGAAGCTGAGTGGTAAACGTGCGTGGATTTTTCATGGCGATGTGTTTGACGTTACCATGCAATATTCCAAGTGGTTAGCAAAGCTGGGAGCTATAGGGTACGATACGCTCATCCTCATCAATACATTGGTTAATTGGTGTCTTCTCAAGATCGGCAGAGAAAAAATATCACTGTCTAAGCGGGTGAAAGATAGCGTGAAGTCGGCCGTAAAATTTATCAACGATTTTGAGAAGACAGCTGCAGATATAGCGATCGAGAATGCATACGATTATGTGATCTGCGGGCATATACACCACCCGGAGATCAAAGAGATTGTAACCGAGAAAGGTTCTGTTATGTATCTGAACTCGGGAGACTGGATCGAAAATCTTTCTTGCCTCGAATATGATGGAAACTCCTGGTGCATTTACCGGTATAGCGAAGATAAAGTGGCGCAATCTGTAAAATTACCGAAGCGATTTAGGGGCGACAGGCTCGACAACGATGAAATTTTTCGCGACCTTGTCAATGAATTTCTAACTGTTAAAAAGTGAAAATCCTATTTGCTATTCAAGGTACCGGTAACGGCCACCTTGCGCGCGCCGAAGACGTTATTCCTATTCTTCAACAATATGGCGACCTCGACTTGTTTGTAAGTGGAGCTCAGGCTGATATAAAGTTGCCGTATGCCGTAAAGTATAAATCCAAGGGCTTAAGTTTTTACTTTGGAAAAAGCGGAGGCATCGATTTTCTGCGAACATTCAAGAACAACAGCTCGAAGGAAGTATATAAAGAGATCAAGAAATTTCCGGTGGAGAAGTATGATCTCGTGATCAATGATTTTGAACCGATAACGGCCTGGGCTTGCCGTAAAAGAGAAATACCCTGTGTTGGTCTCAGCCATCAGTCAGCGTTGTTATCAACAAAAGTACCTACACCCAAGAAGATAGATCCGGTAGGAGAGTGGGTACTGCATAACTATGCCCCGGTGGATAAATATGTTTCTTTTCACTTCGAGAAGTACGACAAGAATATATATACCCCGGTGATCCGTGCTGCGGTGCGCGAAAGTAAAGTAGTTGAAAAGGATCACTATACAGTATATCTGCCTTCGTACGATGACAAGAAACTCGTACCGCTGCTGGCCAAGATACCGCAGATCAAGTGGCATATATTTTCCAAGCACGCTAAGAAGCCCTATCACATCGGGAAGCTATCGGTATATCCTGTAAACAAAGATGAGTTTGCCGAAAGCATGACTTCTGCCAAAGGTGTTTTGTGTGGAGCTGGTTTTGAAACTCCAGCCGAAGCGTTGTATCTCGGTAAAAAATTAATGGTGGTGCCCATGAAATCGCAGTTGGAACAGCATTACAATGCGGCATCCTTAAAGCAACTCGGTGTGCCGGTATTGAAGAAGATGCGCAAGAAAAACCTGGAGAAGATCGTACAATGGCTGGAAACAGACGAACGCATCACCGTACAATACGAAAACATCACGGCCGAAGCAGTGGCACGTGCCGTAAAACTTGGAAGGCAGTAAATTAGCGGGATGGAGAACCCGAAACAAATTCTGCCTTCTGTAGCCGCAGCGATCTTTAATGAACAGGGCGAGATACTGTTGCAAAAACGCAGCGATGTAAACCAGTGGTGCATTATATCCGGCCATGTAGAGTTTGGTGAAACAGTACAGCAGGCTATACTTCGCGAGATCAAGGAAGAAACCAATACAGCTGCCGAGATAGTACGATTTATAGGGGTATATTCCACACCGGAGTCATCAACCTATATATATGGCGCCAGAACGGTGCAGTATGTTACTTCATATTTTGAAGCACGACTGCTGGAAGCTATACCGAATTGTTTTTCGAATAGTGAAACACAGGAGTTGAAGTTCTTTGGTATAGATCAGATTCCTGCTGACTTCGCCCTCATCAATCCTTATTGGCTAACCGATGCATTGGATAGAAGCACAACCGTATTTATCCGGTAAAGTATAGTTGTAATTTTTTCGTTGCAACGTTCAAAAGTTCATTCCTTCATAATGCAGGTATAAAGATCGGATAACGTTTAGCTAGTATTTTTCCCAAACAGAAAAAGTTATGGGAGATAAAAAACATTTCCGGGTATTGGTGGTAGATGATGACAGAGACATCCTGGAGTTACTGGAGTATAACCTGGAACGGGAGGGCTATACGGTAAAGACCATCGATGAAAGTCAGGATGCAGTAGCCGTTGCCAAATCATTTTCACCCGACCTTATCATTCTGGATATTATGATGCCGCATCCCAACGGCATTGAAATATGCCGTGAGCTTCGCAGCATGAAGCGCTTTGAAGATACCTATATATTCTTTCTCACAGCAAAGTCAGAGAACTACTATCACGAAGCTGCATTGGATACCGGAGGTGATGACTATATCGAAAAGGTGATTGGCCTGCGTGCGCTTACCTATAAAGTTACTACCGTGTTGAAGCGCAAATTTGTTATCCGGAAAAGTATAGCAGAGTTAACGGTTGGTAATCTCAAGATTCACCGGAAGTCAAACTCCGTACAAGTGGGTGATGATGAGATCACGCTGAGCAAACCTGAATTTGAATTACTGTTCTTCTTTGCGCAGAATCCGAGCAAAGCCATCTCGCACGAAAATTTACTGCAGAACATCTGGGGATCAGAAATATACCTGTTCGATACGTCCATCGATGTATATATTCAAAACCTGAAGAAGAAACTTGGCATCAACCTGATTCATCGCACCAGCGATAACCGGTATCGCTTTGATACGCGGTAAAGTTGTCTTAGAAAATCACATCACCGGCAATCAATCTTCGCTATAATTTTTATATTCGGGACTGTAACCAATCAGATAACCCAACTATGAATGTAAAAACTGTAGGCGTTCTGGCCCTTATGCTTGTTGCCTGTGAACGCAAAGCTCCTGTAACGGAAACATCAACCCCCCATGAATTGACCGGTACATGGCAGTTGATAACTGGTGTAACGATCCAGAAAGGAGATACCACTACCACCGACTATCGAGAGAATCAACGGATGATCAAGATCATCAACGATACGCATTTTGCTTTTCTCAATCACGATCTTAAAAAAGGTCAGGACTCAACCGCGATGTTTATTTCAGGTGGAGGCACCTACTCACTGGCAGGCGATCAATACACCGAGAACCTCGAGTATTGTAATTATCGCGAATGGGAAGGCAAGAGCTTTCACTTCACGGTAACAGTTAAAAATGATACCCTCGTGCAACGTGGTGTAGAAGAAGTGGCTGAAGCAGGCGTGAGCCGCGAGATCATAGAAACCTACGCCCGAAGCAAATAGTAGCTGCAAGCTTCAGGCTGCTGGAGGTGTGTGAAGGGCCAGGTGTGTGAGTATACTTTATATTTATACTCTCACACATCTCCCGCAGCCGAAGCTATTTTCAGTTTTCGTCCTCCAGCATTTCCAGTATCTCCGATAGCTCGTTATACTGCTTCAGTCCGGGTTTGATCTCCGCGCTGCCACTGAGCGCGATGCCATGTATATATTGCTGGTCGATGCGTTGAACATTTTCGATAGATTCTACCGTGAGGAGAATCTCATAGTCATTGGCAAGTTGAGCCAGGTCGCTGCGCTCACGCACGAGTATAAAAGCAGGTTCATCGTTGATCGAGTCCAGCGTTTCTCCGGTATCGATCGACAATATAATGGGCAATGATGCTTGTCCTTTCAAGAGCAGAAGTTCCTTTTTGCCGAGCTCCAGAAAATCCGGCCGGTAATTCTCGATGATCTCCGTCAGTTGGTCAACATGCGTTAAACCATATACCTCTGCCACAATCTTTGGCCCCGTAACCCAGCCGCGTATCTCCTGAAACTGTTTCGGGTTGATGTGATTTTCCTGCCCTGGCACTACACGAAATCCTAACAGATCCACGCCCATACCGGCACAATACCGGGCATCACTTAAGTTTGTTATACTGCCTACTTTTACGAATGTCTTTAATGCCATAGCTTTAATGCCCAGGAAAAAATAACTTTGAGCTGTTTACGTTCCATTTCAAGCGCGGATTTAAATAAAATTGGTTAATCAGTGAAGCATTTTCTCAGATTTTTAATTTTAGCCACAGTTGCCTGCCAGGTATCGTGCGATTCTTCCGATGATGGTAAAGCTCTTGATTACGGTAAAGCTTACTTTCCAACCCGGGTTGGTGCATACCTGGTATATGACGTTACGGAGACAACCTATACCCTGAGTCAGCCCAGCACACAAAATTACCAGTTGAAGATCGCGATCATCGATAAATTTCTGAGCACAGATGGCGACAGTACATTTGTGATCCACCGCAGTAAACGGAACACAGATATAGATGCCTGGAGCTATATCGATACCTGGTCAGTAAGAAGCAATTCACGCGAAGTTGTAACGGACGAAGAAAATATAGCCTACGTAAAATTGAAATTTCCGGTGGCCAATAATTCTACCTGGGATGGTAATGTTTACAATACACTCGGAGAAGATGAGTACGAAATGAGTGATGTAAAGACGGCACAGACTTTTAATGAGAAAACATTTAATGATTGTATTACCGTTATTCAAAATGATAACCAGGACTATATCGTTTACCTTGATCAGCGCAAGGAGGTATATGCCGCGCAGGTAGGCTTGGTATATAAAGAGACAACGCAATTGAAATATTGCACACAAGACAATTGCCTGGGACAACAACAGGTAGAGAGCGGTATAATTTACAAGCAGACGATCAGTACGTATGGCGTGGAATAGAGTAGTGCAGGTGATCGGCCTGTGTTTAATAGTCTCTTCATCTTTTGCACAGGTGAACCGGTATATGGTTTTCTTCACCGATAAAGAAGGTACATCTTATACTACTTCCAGCCCTTTGGCTTTTCTTTCCAGACGCGCCATCACGCGAAGAGCACAACAGGCGATCGATATTACCGAGCAGGATTTTCCGGTGAACGACAGCTACGTGCAAGGCGTGCGCGAAACCGGTGCCGATGTATTCTATAAAACACGATGGTTCAACGGTGCTTTAATACAATGTGATGCATCGCTGATCTCTACTATACAGCAGTTATCATTTGTTGATCATGTTGAGTATGTAGCACCCGGGGCAAAATTACTGGGCAATGGGAGAGTGGGAGCCAACGATGCGCGCTCCATGCAGACCAACGATGTTACCACCACGCAGCTGGG
>NZ_DATCSD010000012.1:0-42276 GCF_036568665.1 Ohtaekwangia sp.
GTGCAGCTATAGCGTTACCAAAAAAATAGCGCATCGAGTAATCATGCACGGCTTCGCCATTCTTGTTTTCAGGATCTGCGGTAAATAGTTTTTCTACATTTACCAGCAACTCAGATTTGCCCGGTGCATCCAATGGTACCACGGTAGATGATCGCAACCACGCACGTGACAAACCTCTCGCATCGGTGGCCGCATTGAAGAGATATACCGGTGCATCAGCAGAGCGCATGGGGACTATAAATGGCTCTCCATAAAAATCCCAATCACTTGGCTTACCTTCCGTGGCAGCAGTACCTGTGTAATATACCCCCTGATATTTAGCCGATATATAGTATCGCAGCATGCCACGCTTTAGAAATTTCTCCGGTAAGGTAATGCGATAGGTATATCCGCTCACGTGTTCCATCGGAAATACTTCCGGGCGCCATCCGGTTCCCCAGATACTTAGCTCGGCAGCCTGCAGTGGTTCTTTGGATACGATGGTTGCTTCCAGTGTTTGTGATATACCGGCAGCAAACTCCGTTGCAGGTTTGTGAAGAATATATACTTTATCGACACTGGTTGCCGGTGCTGCAAATTCATGGAGACTGATATTCTTCCAACGAGATTCTGCCGATATCTTCGTTGTTATATTCTTCTTGGTAAGAAGATAGGTGCCCGGTGATACCTGGAATGCTTTCCCTGTAGCAGATGCAGAAATCGTATTCCCTTCATTCAAGCCTTTTATACTATAATCATCACCGAGATCCGTTAATGATATAGCGATAGGCCAGGTGCGCCAGTTTACCACCGCTACTTTCTTCTTCGGACTTGTTTGTCCGAAGGGATCATTTACCCATACTGCGTCCGGCAATACTTCCAGTCGCCATACACCGGGTTCAACACGATCCAGAAAATATGCGCCTGTACCTTCATACTTTACTATCGATGAATTTCCCCACCCTGCTATCTCACGCAGTTTCTCCGGAGCAAGCGGTGCAGTGGTTGTGTTGTTGGTATAAAAGAATTTTTCTTCTGTAAGCATCTCGGCTAAATCCTGCTCATAGCTCACACGAAATTTATCAAATGTAGCGTTGGCCGGATAATGCCCGTAGTTTTTATAGAGCGGTATAGTATGAAATACCTCACCGGCTATCTTCAGGCTTAGCGCTTTCTGTGGCGCATATACCAGGTTCATATAGTGCGTGCCATACTCGGTGTTAACATCGGCCATATAGGTTGGGTCGTAGGCAAAATGCGTAGCGATCTGCATACCTGCCTCACGAAAGCTTCGTGCCATAGCCGGGTATATATAGGAGCGGCCAACATCGGCTGCATCAAATTCGTATACAAGCTTACCGATCTTCTTAAAACCCGGGTTGTTGGCAAATGGTATCGTATACAGATCTACATTCGGCAACAGGTTTCCGCCCAGCTCCTGCCCTGCTCCTAAACCGGTTGGGTACCATTGAAATGTACCACCTTGTATACCGGCTTTGAAATATGCATCTGCTAAATGTATACCATGACTGATGTTATAGAATATAGGTTTCCGGCAGCCCGTCTTCTGCATAGAAGAGCGCAGCCGCGAAATGAATGTTGTTACTTTCTCTGCAGCTTCTCCGTGGTGAGGTTCGTTGGATATTTCGAAGGCTATAATATCCGGATCATTTTTATAGGCTATACCGGTATAAGAATTCACGTGATTCAAGAACTGGTATAGATAATTCTCCTGTGCTTTAATGGCATCTTCATTTACCAGGCATGCATCTTTACCATACTTCGTAGAAAAGCCCGGTGTTCTTTCTTCCGGTTCCGGATAGCCGTTGGGCCAGTATGCTATAGGCGTGAGCATAAATTTCATACCGCGATCTTTCATCTTCTTCAACATATAGTCGAAGAGTTTGAGGTGCTCGTTATCGAGTAAATTCCCTACAGTGTCGCTGATCTCGCAGTCCCACACGTGAACTCGGTACAGATCAAATCCCAGTCGCGCAAAGTGGTATACATCCTGATCGATTGCTTTCTCCAGTGAAATATTTTTTCGTTTGGCGGTGCGGTATGCATGCGCAAAGGGTACAGTATAATTTACACCAAAGGCATGTACTTCTTCTTTGGTTTTTCCCCAACGCATAATGCCATCTTTATCAACATATACATCAGTGTTTTTCTGAGCAACACCCGGAAAGGCTACAGCTATTATCAGCAAAGCTGTTGCTGCTATATTTCTACTATTTATCAGATGCTTCATAATACTTCAATCTCACATTACATGCTACACCATAATAGCGTTATGTATACTTACGGTTATTAATATTTCTGTTTGGTGAAATCTATAGCGTCAATTGTGTTTCCATCAAAGTCGAAGAACGCGCAGTTCTCCCACGATGAGCCGGTGCCCCACGAGTCTTTCATCGAGGAGGTGATCCACGCTGGCTCCCAGTAAATCACACCTATACCTCCGCCATCAAGCACTTCCTGTGTAATCTTTCTGAGTATATCGGCTTGCCCCTGCCTGGTATAGGGAAAACCGGTAACAGGTGTTCCGCTTCCGAATTGGTTGTTATAGCCATCGTCTCCGTTCGGTGTCCACGGGTAAGCAGTTTCCAGGATCATTACCTGCTTGCTATATTTACTTCTGAACGATGCAATCTTATCCGAAAGCTGATCGGGTGATACAGTTGTATGCCACAGCGGATAAAACGAAAAACCAATCATATCAAAATTAGTTACTGCTCCCTGCGTGGTAATGTTATCGAACCACCACTCCACATTTTTAGGATCGGCAACGTGCAACAGTATTTTAGTCTTAACAGCAGATGTAGCCGTTACTTCTTTCACGGCAGCAATTGCTCCATTCAACACTGTGCCGAGTTGTTGCCACGCGCCATTGCATACATTACATGCCGGGAAGCCCTCAGGTGCATCGGTATAGAGCATGCCACAATTGGTTTCGTTACCCAACTGCACCAGCTCGGGCATAAGTCCTTTACCATCCAGATATAGCAGTGTTTTACGAGTATAATTAAAAACCGAATCGCGAAGTATATTTATATCGCGCACATCCTGCCAGGCAGCCGGGATCTTTTGATTCTGCGGATCGGCCCACGTATCTGAATAGTGGAAGTCGAGCAATACAGAAAGACCTTGTGCTTTGGCGAGCTTTATCGCTTTCTCTACATCATACAAGTCATTATATAATTGTGTTCCGTTGGCACCATATACTTCCTTCGTCCACGCGGGGTTATGCCACAGACGAAGACGCACCAGGTTTGTGCCATGATCTTTAAAGATGGTATAGGGATCTTTCACCACGCCTCCATCTTTATATATACCGTTATGATCCAGTATCTGGTTTACATACGAAAGGTCTGCCCCTAAATAAAAGCCGGTCAGATCGCGCCCCTTCTCTTCTTCCGGAGGATCTACTACAGTGTTATCTGTTTCATCTTCCTTGCAATGCGAGAAGGAGAACAAGCTCCACACCAACACCAGTAATACGAATTGCTTATGGTTCATATATTTTCTTTTCCTGCTATAATTCTTCTCTACTATATTTCACGATCTGACCTGCTATATATACCTGCTATCAATTAAAAGCACTGAAGCCCTGTAGTGCTTTCCAGTTAAAATCAAACAAGGTTGCATTCTCCCAGCTCGAACCATTCTCCCAGTTTGTGGCTGACGGTCCGTTATAGGCAGTCCAGTCTGGCTCCCAATATACTACCCCTATTCCGCGACTGCCCGGTATAGATTTTACCGTGGTCATGAGTTGTTCCAGAAATGCCTGTTGCCCTGCGGGTGTCAGCGGGTAACCGGATATCAAACTTCCAGAACCCAATACATTCGATGCCTGATCTGCATAACCGGTCGTCCACGGATAAGCAGTCTCTACTACTATACAGGTTTTGCTATACCACGAAGTGAGATTGTTCAACTGGTTATATGCATCGGAAAAACTTTTGCCATGCCACTCCGGGTACCACGAAAATCCCATGATGTCGTATTGTATACCGAATTTACTACAACGCCAGAAAAAATTATCAGCCCATATACCGGCATAGTGTAACATTACTTTGGTATTGGGGAATACAGCTTTTACTGCGTTGTATCCGGAGTTGATGGCGTATTCAAAACTGTTGTCCCAGTTGGTATCGCTATCGGCAGAGACTTTGAACGTAGGCCAGAGAAATCCCTGGTTGATCTCGTTACCGATCTGCACAATGGCAGGTGTAGTGCTTTGGTTCTTCAACTGCGTCATCACGTCTGTGGTATACGACCATATTTTATCAATGAGCTGTTGTTGCGTAAGGCTACTCCAGGCAGCGGGCTTGGTCTGTGTTCCCGGATCGGCCCACGTATCGGAGTAATGCAAGGTAAGCATGAACTGCATACCCTTCGCTACGATTTTTTTGGCTTGTTCCTTTACCGCTGCCAGGCTACATTCCTGGTGACTTGCATCGGGATTTACCCACAAGCGAAGTCGTACTAAATTTACATTGGAACTCTTCGCTATATCAAACAACGTTCCGGCTGTTCCGTTGGCATAGTAAAATTTACCGCCACGTTGTGTTTCGATCTTATAGGCATACGACAAATCCATTCCGCGATACGTAAGTCCGCTGGCGCGGGCATTAGCAGATGCTGCTATATTGTCGTCATGCTTCACATTCCCTTCCTCTACGACAATCTCCTGTTGGCAACCTGTCCACAGCAAACATACGAGTGCTATAAACAATCGTGTAACGTTTTTTTTCATGTCTGGTAGTAGTTGAATTTGAAATGATTATTTAAAGAACAGGTATGAGGAAGTCGATCGTTACTTCCATCATACCTGCTAAGAGATCAATGCATATATACTTTCAAGGGTTAGTTGGTATAGCCATCATTTTGTGCGATGATATTCTTTCCTTCTATAATAACAGCACTGGGTATAGGGAACAGCACCTGGTATTCTTTGGCATCTTTACCACGTGCTTTGGCACCGGATATAAATTTACCATGACGAATCAGGTCTTGTCTGCGTGTTCCTTCTGCAAAGAGTTCGCGGCCGCGTTCATCCAGTATAGCATCGCGAAACTCATCGGCCGTCATGTTTTCAAAATCAGCCACGTTGCTTCGTGCGCGTACAGCATTTACATACTGGTATGCTTCCGCGGGGCCGCGCAGTTCATTGATCGCTTCGGCTACTGACAGATATACTTCCGCCAGGCGGAATACCACTACATCTATAGCATAGCCCGGACCATCGCCCGTGAAGGAAGTATATTTCAATGGCAGCGGACCTTTCCACCACGATGCTGAACGATCTACTGTGCCCCAATCGGCTGTATACGAATCAATGATCACACTCTTGCGTTCGTCATCGGCTTCAAACTTATCGTAGAAACTCCACGGCATGTTATAGCCGCTCCAGCCACCAACCTTGCGCACAATATCTCCTGCTTGACGGAAATCGGAAGGCAACACTTCCTGTATATAAAAGTTAGGCGATGCATCGCTTGCCGGCACTGCATATATAATCTCATCGTTGCCTTTCTTGCGGAACACATCGGCATAATTATCCTGCAGCACATAGCCCATGGTGAGTATTTCTTTTCCTATAGTCTCCGCTTTGGCCCATTGCTTGGTGTGCATATATAGTTTGAGCAACAACATACGCGCTACACCTTTTGATACACGTCCCCAGTCGCTGGCGCTGCCGTTATACTTGTCCGTCAGATCAGGTATAGCTTCTGTCAGGTCTGTTTCCATCTGCGCTACATATTCGGCATCGCTCGGGCGCGGTAGTATCTCTGTATCATTCAATGTAGCCGGATCAAGTTTTACATTTACCGGTCCGAAGAAATCGTAGAGTATATACATGAGCCAAGCACGCATCACTTTTGCTTCGGCTACATATTTATTGCGAATGGTTTCGCTTACGCCTGTTGCATTGCTGATCTTGTTGATCACATCGGTAGCACGTGCCACATAACGGATCTTATAGTATACCGTTTCGTTTGTGCCTGACCACGTAGAAGGCCCGAAGGTAAAGTTCTCCAGGTTTGGGTCCCATCCGTTCACTACCTCATCCGTTGTAAGAATGCTGCGCATGAGGTATGTTTTGTTATCAGCATTATAGAGCGAATTATACCACGTGCCATCGCCCGGGTCCGTCATGCCCCAGTTGGTTGAGAACGGACTATATAATGCTACTACGGCTACATTAAAGTCGGCTTCTGTTTTAAAGAAGTTTTCAGGGCTCACCTGTGTATATACTTTTGTTTCGAGTGCATCGTCACATCCGGTGAGCGGAGCCAGCGTAACGGCCAGCGCCACAAGCGCACCCCATGCAGATCGTCTGCTATATCGATGAATATTTTTCATGATCATGCTGTTTAGAATTTAACATTTACACCAAAGGTTGTAGATAATGCCTGCGGATACGGGTTTACTTCCGTATACTCAGGATCGTATCCTTTGTAGTTGGTGAACACGGCTACGTTCTGTACGTCTACAAATAATCTGGCGGATTGAATAAATTTCTTTGCGCCCCAGATCTTATCAGGCAAGCGATAGCCCAGTGTAATATTCTTCAGGCGCACAAAACTTGCTTTCTGCAAATAGAAATCATGCGTGCCGGTGGGGTTATTACCGCTATAGGGATTGCTGGCTATACCGGGCAATGAACCATTGGTATTATCAGCCGTCCAGATGTTCTTTACATCGCGCAGTGTATTTTGCGAGTTGCTGTTTGCTATACGCAGCGGATCGTAGAAGCCGGAGTAATTATTAAAGGATGATTGACCGAGAAATCCGTAGAAGAAAAAGTTCAGATCAAAGTTCTTATACGAAAAGGTGTTACCGAAACCTATATTCCACTTGGGACTGCTGTTGCCCAGCATTACTACATCTTTACTGTTAAGCTGGCCATCGCCATTGGTATCTACATACTTGATGTTACCGGGTTTTGCACCCGCCATATAGTCTGGCACATCGGAAGCGCTCTTGATGATGCCATCCGTTCTCCAGCCATATATAGCATTGATCGGATCGTGTGTGCCTATATATTCCGGCAAGGCAACCTGCGGATTGCGTTCTACCCAATACGCTTTGAAGGTGGAAAGGTTTACGGTTGTGTTCCAGCGGAATGAACCGTTATCGATATTGCGAGACATCAACGAGAGTTCAACACCACGGCTGCGCGTAGACCCTACGTTGGCTGCCACTTGCCCATCGGCATTGTTGGAAGGAAGCTTGTTAAAGTCAAGCAGATCTTTTGCAGTGCGTTGATATACTTCGAGTGAACCGGTTAAACGATCGGCCCACAAACCAAAATCAAGACCTACGTTGATCATCACATCGGTCTCCCACGTGAGATTCTGGTTACCCACCTGTGACAAGGTTACTCCATTATAGTATGTGCTTCCGATGAGGTAGTAGAAACCGGATTCGTACAGATCCAATGCATTGGTAGGAGAAATGCGATCGTTACCTACTGTACCATAACCGGCACGCAGTTTCATATCCGACACAAGTGCCGAGTTCTTTAAGAAATCTTCCTGATTAATGCGCCATGCAGCAGATATACCGGGGAAGAATCCATATTTATCTTTCGGGAATGTACTTGATCCATCACGTCTTCCGGTGAAGGTAACTATATATTTATCCATCAATGAATAATTCGCGCGGAAGAACTGCGAGATCTTGGTAGCATTTGGTGAGCGATAGGAATTTACAAAGGCCTTCTCTTTGTTCGCTCCTATACCTACGTTGTTATAGGATAATGCATCGGTAAAGAAATCCACCGCCTGTAAACTGAACGACTCCTGTATACTGGTATAATAACCGGCACCGGCTACCAGCGATAAATTACCCGGGCCAACTTTCTTATCGTAGGTCAGGTAGGTCTCTGTAGTATAGTTCCCCAAACTGCCTGATCCTAATTGCGCCATGCCTTGTGGCAACTGTGCATTTTGTACTGCGCGTGGCAAATAGAAATTACGGGTAGATGATTGCTTATCTATACCCACCACTACATTGGCACGTAAAGCTTTTGATATTTTTACCTCTAATGTTGGTGAAGCAATTACGCGATTGGTGCGTGTCTTGTCTTTTATCAGCAGAAATGCTGCCGGGTTGGTAATGAGCGGATCGAATGTACGGGTATAGTTTCCGTTCTCATCATATACTCCTACAGTTGGCGAGAAAGCATACGCAGATTGCAACATGTTATACTTTTCTACACCACCGGCATTGGCACCAGACGATGCATTGTTGTTGTTGATCTGACTCAGTGTAAGATTCAATCCGAATTTTACACGACCACCTAATTTCTGTTCCAGGTTTACGCGCCCGGTATAGCGCACGAAATCTGAATTTTCGAGAACAGCTTTGTTGTTATAGTAATTGAATGAAGTATATAGTTTTGTTTTTTCCGTTCCACCCGAAAGTGAAATGTTGTGTTCCTGTATACTTCCCTTGCGCGTTACCTGGTCAAGCCAGTCGGTGCCCACACCTGCCTGTTGAATTTGCGCATCGGTAAATTTAGGAGAGAATGCACCTACCGATGACGGATCTGTATTACCATAGGGAGCAATACCATTATCGTATAGATATTTATCTTTTGCCAGGCGGTTCTGCTGTTGCATAAACTCGGTAGCATTCATCAGGTCGTAATATTTTTTGATCGACTGCACAGTATAGCTTCCTCTGTATTCTGTAGTAACAGCACCGGCTTTTCCTTTTTTGGTAGTGATCAATACCACACCGTTAGCTGCTGCAGATCCATATATAGCCGTAGCACTGGCATCTTTCAATATATCGATCGACTCTATATCGGAAGGATTTATACTGTTGAGCGGGTTGCGATCAACGCCACCATAATAACCGAGGTCGCTGTCAGTAAGCGAAGGTTCAGATGAACCATTGTTGAGCACAGGTACACCATCGATAACATAGAGCGGTGTATTGTTACCATTCGGAGATATAGCACCACGAATATTTACCGATAGTCCGCCACCGGGTTGTGCACTGCGTTGTGTCAGGTTCAATCCTGCTGCGCGGCCTTGCAATAAATTATCGATAGATGTGTTGGCAACCTGCGGAAGGTCTGCTGTTTTTACAGACGATACAGCACCCGATATATCTTCTCTGCGTTGTGTACCGTAACCTACCACGACAACTTCGCTCAATGTCTGGATGTCGGGCATCAGTCGAATGTCTATAGCAGTCTGGTTGTTGATAGCAATTTCTTCCGACAGGTATCCTATAAATGAGAAGATCAATATACCGGAAGCATTTTCGGTTGCCGGAATGCTGAGCGAGTAGGCTCCGGACTGATCGGTAACAGTACCGAGGCTTGTTCCTTTCAGCAGAACATTTACACCGGGAAGCTCGCTTCCGTTTTCATCGGTAACCTTTCCATTGATAACCTTCTGCTGGGCCTGGAGGCCGTAGCAGACAGTCATCAGCACGGTGATAATAAGGAGTAGTTTTCGTATCATAAGTTAGATGGTTTTAAGTTTCATCAACCGTTTGCAAGGTATCTTCAAACGATTGCAACGATTACCACAAATCATACAGGAATCGACAAAAAACCAACCACCCGTCTTGAGAATCCTTCTTTTTGCACGATTTTTCAATCATCCACGGATGCGCTACCCGCCCGATTCAAAAATCGATTGCATAACTTTTAAAATGTAGCGTACTTCCCTATCGTAAAAGCATCTTTGTCAGTGGCCTCCCCTTTTAAACATCTCGCAAAGTTTCTGTACCTCTGCCTTCTCGCTGCGGTATATCAAAACTCCTTTGCCGACTCTCCATTTTTTTCTACGCTCTCGGTGCGCGATGGATTACCCTCCAACATCATCAGTGGTGTAGCGCAAGACCAGCATAACTTTATGTGGATCGGCACCGCGAATGGTGTTTGCCGGTATGATGGCTATCGCTTTATCACGTTTAAAAAAGGAGAAGGCATCAACACACTTTCCGCTAATGAAGTGAGCTCAATGGTGGTGGAAGGCGATTACCTGTGGGTGGGCACGTGGAAAGGTTTGTGCAAGATCAATACATCGACCTTCGAAGTAACACGCATCGATCTCGGAAAGAATATAGTAGTACGAACACTCTATAAAGGATCCAACGGTATACTTTGGGTGGGCACCGCTGCGGGACTGGTGCGCTATATATTGGCAGATGGAACATATACTATATATACAGCACAAACCAATCATCTCAGTCATAATACCGTGCGCTCTATATATGAAGATGCCCGCGGTAATTTATGGGTGGGCACATACGACAAGCTGAACAAACTGGCGCGCGGCAAACAGCACTTCACTACGTTCGATCTGAAGGGTAACTATAAACCGGAGCTGAAGAACAACCTGATCTGTGGGGATATAAAACCGGCTTCATCTGCATCCGACTCTTTATTATGGATCGGTACAGAAACAGGTTTATGTTTATTCAACACCTATACTTACCAGGTTGAACACTTCACCGAAAAACAAATACCCTTCAGCAACGAAGTAATTAAATGTATATATCCGGACGACCGCGGTAATTTATGGCTGGGCACTGACTTTGGACTGAACGTATTCAATCCGAAAACAAAAACCAATACAGCATACTTCCATCATCCGCAGCAATCATATTCCATTGCTAATAATGTGATCTGGCAGATCTTTGAAGATAGTGGTGGTGTGATCTGGTTTGTTACTTCCAATGGGTTAAGCAGGCTCAACAAGTTTCGTAATTTTTATACTTACCACGAAGTATCGTATCCCATCAACAACCAGACGATTGGCAACCAGGTAAAGGCTGTACTGGTAACACGCAAAGGAATTTTATGGCTCGCTACTCTGCATGGTGTTATTCGTTTTGACCCGGTACATAATACGCGTAAAATATTTGAGAGTGGCTCACCGGAAAATAATCGCATACAACTCAACAATGCGTTTGCATTGGAAGAAGACGACTATGGTCGTATCTGGATCGGCACGGCAGGTGGTATAAATATCTGGGACGAAGCCAAACAGAAGATGCACGCCATTAGCGCGAATGCTACCAACGGACTTACCTCTAATTATATAGCGCGCTTTACCAAAGGCACCGATGGTTCATTTTGGGTAAGTGCCTGGGAAGGCGGACTGTTTAAGGTGGTAGGCAACTTGCAGGAATTATCTTCTATACATTTTGAACTGGCAGGTGATTTTGGTTCTTCTAAAAATGTAAGCGGGGCCAATGCTATATGGGCTACACAATATTCGGAGCTCTTTCGCATTGATCTGTCATCGCACAAGAATACGAGTATAGAAGCCTTTAATATAGCGTGTGGTAAACGGGATGTTAACTGTTTATACTTTTCGCGCAGGGGAAGTTTGTGGGCCGGTGTTGCCAACGGGTTGATCGAGTATAAACCTCAGACAGATGCCGCTGTTTTTTACCCGGTAACTACGGGTAACGATATTACGCTCGCCAGCATCACCGAAGACCGCGATGGAAATATATGGTGCGCGGCCAGCAACTTCATTCTGAAATTTACTGTGCCGGATCACCAGGTTGAAATATTTCCGCTGGAGAAAGATATACCCCTGAAGAGTTTCTTTGATGGCTGCGTTACCAACACTCCGGAAGGTGACGTAATCTTTGGTGGCGACAATGGCTATATTACGCTATCGCCCGCAGTAAAGCCGAATACATTTAAACCGCATGTATATATCACGGCTCTCGAGATTAACAACAAAATGGTGCATACCAAAGAAGAGATCAATGGCAAAGCTTTGCTGCAAAACGACATATCGGTTACCAACGACCTCACACTTGATTATGCCCAGCGATCTATAGCTTTTGAATTTTCGTCCTTGCACTATTGGCAACCGTCCAGCAATGTATATGCTTATAAGCTGGATGGATTTGATCAGGACTGGAATTACGTTTCAGGGCTCAAGAATTTTGCTGTATACTCCAACCTCTCTCCCGGTAATTATACGCTTACCGTAAAGGGCACCAACAATTATGGTATATGGAGCGACCAGGTAGCAACGATCCGGATACGCGTAAAGCCTCCGTTGTTTCTTAGCAATGGTTTTATAGGTCTATATATAGTCATCATTATAGCGGTCATTATTATTTCGCTGCGTACGTATACTGCGCGCCTTCACTTGCGCAATGAACTTACCATTACGCGCATGGAGAAAGTGCATGCAGAAGAAATTGTGCAAACCAAGCAGCAATTCTTTGCCAACATCTCGCACGAGCTGCGCACACCGATCAGCCTGATATTGCCACCGATACAACAACTGCTGAAGCGACAAGATATACCGGACGAAAACAAGCGGCTGCTTACATTGGCGGAGAAAAACTCACAGCGACTATTACGCGTAGTAAACCAGATTCTTGATTTCAGAAAGCTGGAAAATGATAGTCTGCAACTGAAGATCACATCGTTTGACCTGGTCGGCTTCTGTCAGGAATTATACTCGCTGTTTACCGATAAAGCCAATCGGAAAGATATACACTTCACTTTCCATGCCGGTATAGAAGAATGTTTAGTATGGGCCGATACAGAAAAGATAGAGACTATACTTTTCAATTTGTTATCCAACGCATTCAAGTTTACTCCGAAGGGTGGGCATGTAGATCTTACCATAGAACTGCTGGGCAAACACGATGCGTATGCACAAGGTGCCATTGAAGTAAAAGTAACGGATACTGGTATAGGTATGTCGCAGGAAGAACAAGTGCGTGTATTCGAGCGTTTTTACCAGACCGATGCTGCACAGAAAATGGAAGCCGGCTCCGGTATAGGGCTCACCCTTGTAGCGGAGTATGCCAAGCTGCATCATGGCGAGATACAAGTGCAGAGTGTTGTTGGCCATGGTACATGTTTTACCCTGATACTTCCTTTAGGTTCACAACACTTCCCGCTGGAAGCAACCGAACATGCCGAAGTAAAATTAGTCGCTACCAAATCGCAGGCAACCGAAGAAGATTCAAAAGTATACCGCTACGGATTGGACACAGGCAAACCACTGGTGCTGATCATTGAAGACAACATCGATATTATTGAATTTATACAGGTAAGTCTCAAACATAAATATCATTTCATTACCGCACAGAACGGAGAAGAGGGTTTAACCAAAGCCAATAATTTTTTACCCGATATTATTATCAGTGATATTATGATGCCGGTAATGGATGGCCTCGCGATGTGCAAGCAGATCAAAAGCAACCCGAAGACTAGTCATATATCCATCGTTATTCTTACAGCCAAAGGACTCACCTCGCAGCAGATAGAAGGCCTGAGTATAGGAGCCGATATATATCTTACCAAACCCTTTGAGATTGAATTACTCGAAGCACACATCGATCATTTACTGAAACGCAAAAAAGAACTGGCCGATTACTTCCGCCACGAACTCATTGTGCAACCCTCAGCAGCCGCTACTGGCGAAAATGTAGATGACAAGTTTATCAAGAAGGTAATGAGTATCATCGAAGCCAACATTGCCAACCCCGATCTAAGTGTAGAGATGCTGAGCGATGAAGTGGGCATGAGTTCCACACATCTGTACCGTAAACTGAAAGCTACTACACAACTTTCTCCGAATGACATTATCCGGAAATACAGGATCAAAAAAGCATCATTACTGCTGGGTAATAAAGAAGGAAATATATCGGAGATCATGTATGCCGTAGGCTTCTCGAATCTCTCTTATTTCTCTAAATGTTTCAGGGCCGAGTTTGGTGTAACGCCAAAAGAGTATCAGCAGAAAACATACAAGAGTACAGAGATCGATCCGGCTACTCCGCCTGAAAATCTCCATTCGGCTTCTGCGCAAACTCCGAAGGAGTAACTCCGAATAATTTCTTGAAGCACTCGCGGAAATATTTCAGATCGCTGAAGCCTACTTCGTACGTAACTTCGGCTATGGTAAGTTGATTTTGTTCAAGCAATTGTGCTGCACGCTTCAGGCGGATCATGCGGATAAATTCATTGGCCGACTGCCCGGTGATAGCTTTGAGCTTCCTGTATAATTGCGTGCGACTCATGCCTACATCTTTGCCGAGATCATCTACCGCATAATCGGGATTGCTCATGTTTTTTTCTATACTCTCCAACGCCTGCTGCACAAACAATTCATCAGCCGAAGTAAGCGTTACGCGCTTGGGCTCGATGTTGAGTGTTTCGCGATCGAGGAACATCTCGCGCATACGCTCACGCATGCGCACGAGATTGCGCACTTTGAGTTGCAGCACCTTCGGATTGAAAGGCTTCGTTACATAATCATCTGCCCCGGTTTCGAGTCCTTCTACTTTAAAGATCAACGATGTTCGCGCGGTTAGCAGAATTACCGGTATATGCGAAGTGCGTACATTCGATTTGAGCTGTGTGCAAAGCGTAATGCCATCCATTACCGGCATCATCACATCGCTGATAATTACATCGGGCATTTCTTCGAGCGCTACCTCCATTCCTTCTTTTCCTTCAGAAGCCTGCAGCACGCGATAGCTTCCTTCAAAAACAGATTTGATATAGGCCCGCACTTCATCATTATCTTCCACCACCAGTAACTTCGGAAGATCACGCACATTTTCGAGTGGTATATCCGCCTCTTTCTCCGGTATATATATAGGCTCCTGCTGCAGCGAAGGATAGCGATCCATACTCTCAATGTCGCGCGATACAAGCGATCGCTCCGAAGCATCGAAGTGCGATGCGCCTTTCAGCAGTGTTACTGTAAAGCGGGTAAATGCATTTACTTCGCTTTGCACGGTAAGATCACCGTGATGCATATCCACCAGGCTCTTTGCCAACGCCAGCCCTATACCTGTTCCCGTATGGTGTTTATCTTCATCATAACTGAAGAAGGTTTGAAATATACTTTCAAAGTGCTCCGGTTTTATACCCTTGCCGGTGTCTTCCACCACGATCGCTATACTCTCTGTGCTTTCAATTACCTGGATGGTAATTTTTCCGCCCTCGGGTGTATGTTTGAATGCGTTGGCCAATAAATTAAACATGATCTTCTCAAACTGATCGCGATCAAACCACACGTTGATAATGTTGGATGAAGCATAGAGCGAGAAATCTATCTTTAACTGTTCAGCCAGCGTATCAAATGATAGTTTTACTTCTTTGATAAACTTGACAATGTTTCCTTCCGATACTTCAAGGTTCAGATTACCCGACTCTGCCTTGCGAAAGTCCAGCAACTGGTTGACCAGGCGCAACAGGCGTTGTGCGTTATTATGTATACTCAACAGCTGGCCACGCGCTTCTTTATCGCTCTCACCTTTATCGAGCAGGCTCTGCGATGGTCCCAGTATAAGTGTAAGAGGTGTTTTAAATTCGTGCGAGATGTTGGTAAAGAACTGGAGCTTTGCCTGGTTAAGCTTCTCCATATTTTCGCGCTGCAAACGCTCTACCTTCAGGTCGTGTTTAAAGTTCGCGCGCATCAGCACCAGTGTTCTGAACAAATGCAGCAACAGCAGGGCACTGATAATATATACTATACGCGCCCACAGTGTTTTCCACCACGGTGGATGGATAACAATTTTCAGCGCGGTTACCGGCCCGTTCCAAACGCCTTCGCTGTTGGCAGCTTTGACTTTAAATGTATACTCTCCGCCATTCAGGTTGGTATAGGTGGCATAGCGCCTGGTGGCATTGGTATAATTCCAGTCTTTATCAAAGCCCTCGAGCATATAGGCGTACAACGTTTTTTCAGGTGCAGCATAATCGAGTGCTGTAAACTCAAATGATATAGCATTTTCGCTGTGCTTCACTTCAACCTGGTCCATGGCCGAGAGCGGCTTGTTCAAAATCACGCGGCCGTCAAACTCACCTCCTACCGGCACATACTTGTTGAATATCTGAAAATCGTTGATTACTACTTTCGGTGTGTTGGGGTTTACTACCGTTACGGCCGGATCAATGATGTTAAATCCCTCCGAGCCACCAAACAGCAACTGCCCTTTCTCATCTTTATAGCTTACGTTGTTGTAGTAGAAGCCACCCTGTATGCGATCGTGATGATCGTAATGCTTTATATAGTTAGCGTCTGATGGATCGATTACCGTTATGCCATCGCCATGTGCAAGCCAGAGTTTACCGCTCTCATCTTCCTGTATACTTACTATTACTTCATTGCTGGGGCCTTCCTCAATCTTGATATGCGTAAACTCTTCTGTTCTCCTGTCGAATGAATAAAGCCCTCCCTCTGTACCAATCCAGAGTAAACCTGCATGATCCTCATATACTATGTTGATAAAATTATTGGTGAGCATACCTGGCGCATCATCATCTTTACTATAGAATTGATGGATATCGAGTTTATCAGCTTTTGGTTTAATACGGTATAGTCCGTTGCCGCGCGTTCCTACCCACAACGTTCCGGTGCGGTCTGCATGGATTACTACCAACGGTGCTACACGCAACAGCTCATCATTATATACTGTCACCTTTCCATCGGGCGTAATTTTATTCAAGCCGCCACTCCACGTACCAGCCCATATATTTCCGGCATTGTCTTCCGACAACGACATGATATAGTCGTTGTTATACGCAGTCAGGTTACGCGTGCTGAAATGTTCAAAGCGTTTTACAATACCATTGGCCGTTACATCGCGTTGATGAAAACGATATATACCTGCTCCGGCTGTGCCTAACCACACGTGACCTCTGGTATCAGTATATAATACCTGTATAAAATTTACAAAGTCATTATCATGTTGATCGGGTATACGAACACGTTGAAATGTTTTGCCTTTCAATTTATATAGTCCACCGCCAATGGTAGCAATCCAGTAGCCGTGATCATTCGCGCTGCGTATACCAGTAATTATATTCTTCCCCTTATCAAAGGTGCGTGTTTCATACGCTTCAAAATCGTGGGAATAACTATCAAATTTATTCAGTCCTTTCTTCGTGCCTACCCACAGCACACCACCGCGATCTACATATAGCGCAGTAACTGTACTGTGCGAGAGATTCAATTGCTGATCATTATCATCGAACGAATGGGTATATTCATTTTTCAGCGGATCGAAGAAACTCAATCCCTTTTCTGAGCCGGTTATGATATAGGGCCGTTCTCCTTTTACAACGCACATTGCGCGGAAGAAGCTATAGCTTGGAGGTTTACCCGGAATAGCATAATTGTGAATAACACCATTCTGCAGACTCTTCAACCCTTTTATAGTACAAAACCAGATAGTTGATTTTCCATCAATGGCGAGTTCATCAATTTTATAGATATAGTTCTGATGATACTGGTTTGCCTGATCTTGCGTATACCGGTATTGGCGGAAAGTATAAGTGCGTTCGCCCTGAGTAAGTACCTTGTTCAGTCCGTTTGCTGTACCTATCCATAGTTCATTGTGAGAAGAGAGGTATATATCAGTAATGATGTCGCTGGATATAGCGGTCGTATCCATCGGATCATAGTGGAACGATGCAAATGTTTTTTTCTGCGGATCAAAAACATTCAAGCCATTTTCTGTGCCCACCCATAAATTACCGCGCAGGTCTTCGCGTATGCATATCACATTGTCGTTACTGAGGCTGCTGGTATCGCCAGCGTTGTGCTGAAAGTGCAGAAAGGAATTTGTATTCTTATCATAGCGGAACAAACCGCCCATGTGTGTACCAATCCAAAGATAGCCGAGGCGATCTTCATAGATGGTAGCAATCTTGTTACTCTTGATCTTGTCAGGAGCATTATCAGCGTGGTATATAACGGTGGAGTATCCATCATAACGGATCAACCCCGACCAAGTGCCGATCCATAAAAATCCTTCACGATCCTGCAGTATACAATTGATGGATGTTTGTGAGAGACCGAGTTTCTCCGGAAGCTGATCGAAGATGATCTCTTTTTGAGGAAGTGCAGCAGGCTGGGCTCCTGCTATTCTTATCAGAAAGAAAAGAATAATTACCAGGAGCCCATATCGTTGCTGCGTAGTATACATATATAGTTTATCTGCCGAAGTCATCCTGCACGCGCACGATGTCATCCTCATCAGATGGATGCGCGGCATCGGTATGTTGCCAGATCTCCGAGATCATGCCCCAGCCTTTCAGTCCTACGAGGCGGTGACGCTGACCACAGTTGAGGCGAATGATCTCTCCTATAGCAAGTGATTTCAACGGACCTTCTTTGTCAGTCTCGCTGATAATAACACCTGCTTCACCGGCTACAAGTTTCCATATCTCAGCACGCCTGTGATGGTATTGCCACGAGAGACGTTTGTCTGGCTGCACCATTAATATTTTCGGACTCAGCTTTTCGCTGATCTTCAAATCATTTATTTCTATACCCGGAAAGAACTGACTGGCAAATTGCTTTGCCTGTGATTCGTCTATCACAAAGAAGCCTCCCCAGGGGCGCTCAAAATCTTTGGCTACTACTTTTAATCCCAGTTCATCGAGGTATGCCTGTACCTTGCTGAAAGTTTGTTGTTTGGAGTCGGTGTTTGAAAAAGTTATCATTTGAAAGATCAGTTAAACATTGTTTGCTTCTCATCGGGCACACATACAGCGATGTATACCTGAATCGAGCCTGAAATATCGGTATTCGGATGATAATTTCTTACTGCCGGTATACGCTGTTTTTTTCTGATCCGCTTATTTCACCAAAGGCTTATTCCAATTGTACATATTCTGAATATCCGCTTCAAAAAGCGAACGCTCGTCATGGAAGAAGCGAATAAAATCCGGAGCCGATGTGTGCCCGGTATAGGGCGCATAATGATGTTTCTCGTTGGCATTGCGCCACACCATAAAGTAGGCCACCTGTATATCAGTGTTGGCTTTGAGCGGTTCGAGTATTACACCGGTAAACCACTGCGGATTGGTAATACCTTCCAGTCCTGTTTCGGTGAGTGCCGCTACTTTATTTTTCTCTTTGGCAAGATCGGAGATCGTGCGCATCACCGCGACAAAATCCCGTTGCTGTTCTTCGGGTGATTTTTTATTCCAGGTTACGCCTACATCCATATAATCGTCAAGCCCCAGTATATCTACATAGTCATCGCCCGGGTAAGCATACATATAGGATCTCTTTGCATCCTCCAGGTTCATGCGACTGCGATCGGGAGAAAATGCGTAGATCAGGTTGTGCAGTTTCTTTGTGTCGCGCAGATAGGTAATGGTAAACTTCCACAACTGTATATATTCTTCTTCGGTACATATACCTTTCCCCCACCAGAACCAGTTTCCATTGTGCTCGTGATACGGGCGGAAGATGATGGGTATAGCGGTATTGCCATCTTTACAGTTCTTCAAAAACTCTGCGACTGCATCCAGCTGCTGAACAAAGTAAGCATGTATTTTGCCACCGGGCAGTATATCGTATACCGCATGCGTTGTATCCCAAGCGTTCTTTTTACTCACCGGGTTATCTACGTGCCATGATATTGTGCTGATGCCTCCACGTTTGTACGTCTCCAGCACCCACTGATGAATCTTCGCTATATATTTATCTTCACCCGGCTTGCCTATATTACCCAGATCCCAGCCATGTATAGCGGGATATTCACCACATACATCTTTTACATCGGAGCGGCCGGGTTCGTCTTTCCACTTTACACCATAGGCATCACTATCCTGGTGGCCGAATAGAATTCCGGATGATCCTATCTTTTTCAGATTTACAAAGAGTGCTTTTGTTTTATCGGTAGCATTCTTATCGATCAACGCTTGCGCAGATAGCAACAACGAACCTGATACCAACGCTGAACAAATCAAGATTACTTTCATATATCTAATATACTTTGTCATAATAATTATACTATAGTATATTCTATAGTGTTGAAAAAAGATGCAGGAGTTGCTCATCTAAAAAGCATTGCTCCTGCTAAAATGTTTGTCAAGTGTTAAAGTAAAACTTCACTTTTTATTTCTTCACAACAGAGTTACTGACAGGGAACTATCAATTTGAAATGATATACATATCCGGTAATTCATTTTGCAACAATGCTTTTGGCTTATTGGTAAAGTCAACAAAATCAGAAGCGTTAGAACATGATGGTGCAGGAACAAAATAATTATCGCCCGCATTACCCCAAAACATAGCAAAAGCTATTTCAATGTCATTTGCTGTAAGAGCATTATAAACATAATTTGAAAACCATCCGGTTATCGGTGTAGTGGATGGTGTTATCTGATAGCCAGTTTCAGACATAACTGCAATTTTTGTTTTCTCAATTGCCAAATCCGATATAATTTTTAATTTTTTATTGGCGAGGTCAGACCCCGTCTGTCCTTTGCCCGCGCCCAGGTCGCCATAGTTATCCATGCCCAGAATATCAACATAATCATCACCCGGATATCGGCTTAGATACTTATCCTTTGTATCATAACTGTTATCTGGCGACAGTGCATACAAGACATTATGTACTCCTTTTGTATTTTTCAAATAATCAACCGTAAAGCGATATGCTGTTTTAAATTCATCCGCTGTACAAAAGTCGGCTCCCCACCAGAACCAACTTCCATCATACTCATGGAATGGTCTGAATATTACCGGAATCAATTCTCCGTTTGTTCCTTTCAGGTTATTAAAAACAGATGCAACTTTATCTAATTTCTTTTTATACCATTCATGGTTCTCTCCTCCTGGCAAAATACTTTTGAAGGCTTTTGCTCTCGCATCAGCAGTCATGTCAGATACATAAAAGGCTTCTTCCTTATAGGGTTCACGTATGTGCCAGCAGAAAATATTTATCAGCCCGTTGCTATACGCTTGCTCAACATGATTTATAATGTTCTCTTCCTGTTGGTAAAACCAATTATCACTTTGACCTGTATTATTCTTATCCGTAATAAACATAAAATCTGATCCTAATAAAGCAGGGTCGTTACCGGTTGTCTTTTTTATATCAGACATGCCTCCGGTATTTTTATAGAATCCATCAAACGCATCTTGCTGGCCAACAGCAAAACTGGTTTTAGCCATCACTTTTAAATTATAGAACAATGCAACTGTTTCGTCTGTCGCGTTCTTATCCACTATATACGTTTTTACATTTTCCTTGGTAAGCGATACTGGTGTAGTGGGAGTTTCAGGTTGAGGCGTAACGTCAGTGTCCTTGTCTTTCGAGCAAGCCAGACAAAGAAACATTGGGATTACCCAAACGGCAGCTAATTTACTCTTTATCATATAAAAATTATTCAACTTCTACATTTATAGATCTACATTCTCTGATCAACATAAGTACTTCAACCTCATAAGGCGTTGTTGATACTACCAACGCTTCAGGTATGACGATATGTTTAAAGGACACATACAATGAATAGCGCCAGTATAACTCTATATATACCTATACATTTACTCCTTTAAGGCAAAATCATAAAAAAATTTGAGGACTTGTACCACTATCATTTTATAGAGAACGAGCCGGTCTACGTAAGCCTGCAGAACTACGTTCTGCAGGCTTGGACAATTTTATTTTATCAAGATCACATCATCTATATAGAAGGTTTCATCCTGATCATCCGGTCCCTGAATTCTCCATCCAATCTGATTCCAGGCTGTAGTATTATTCTCACCAAAAATTTTCAAACTGCTTACCTGAAGTTTATAGTAAGTCCATACGTTGGCGGGTACAACAATTTTCTTAAAATCATCAAATGTATTGAAGGTTCCCGGCTGCGCTGAAGACCACACATAAAGCGTATAATCTTTCGATGCACCTTTTAACCAGAATGACAAATATTTGTACCCGTCATTCGATATATTATCCCATCCGAATCCGTCCTGACTCCAGTTACCTTTAGCGTATCCAAAAGACAACGAAGCAGTTCCCGACTTAAACTGTGTTGTACTAATGGAGGATGGCCCCCATGATGCATTTTGGAAAGCATTACCGGAAGGATTTATACCATAATCATCCGTAAATAATTGCACAGCATTGTCAATGGCTACAAATGATTGTGTAGTAGCCGCGGGGCCGGCAGCATTCGTAAGTGTTAAGGTCGATTCATAAAAATCGGCATCAGGTTGTGGGAATTTTACAGTGAGTGTTGTCGCACTTTTATCAACGATTTCGAGCTCAGTAGTCGTCCCCGTAAAAGTAACTTTCGTTACATCGGCCAGGTTTTTACCTGTCAGTATAATTTCAGTATCCTTCTTGAAATTATAGTCTGAAACATCATTAATCGTTGCTAAACCTAAAACAGTAAATGGTACTGTAAATGTTTTACCGGAAGCATTTTCAAAAATGATATTCTGTTGGCCAGGAACGGCATCAACCGGTACTCTGAAAAGAATGGCGCCATCGGTGTTAAAGGTTGAAGTAAAGGAGGCGGGCACATTTCCATTTTCAAATGTAATTTTCATAATGTCCTTTAAGCCCGATCCGGTAACAGTCAAGAGAGATTTAGCAGCCGCAGACTCTGGTGAAATCTGCGCAACAGATGGAGAGACTTCATCGTCTTTACAGGAGGTCAGGTATAGTGCTCCTGCAACCAAAACCATCTTGAATATTATATTTAGATAATTCTTCATAGTTGATATTTTAACTTTCGAAAAAGGTTTACTTATAATATGGAACAGCAGGTTCTCTTAGCATAGGACTAGCTGTTAAATCCGTTTGCGGGATAGGCAAAAACATTTGGTCAGGAGAACTTAATGTGACTTTTTCACTTTGAAGTTTACCATTGAAGTCATACGAACCACGCTCTTGGTTGCTGATTATTTCCTTGGCTTTCTCAAATCCCTGGCGTTGAATATCAAACCAGTAGTCGCCTTCAAAGGCAAACTCATGTCTGCGTTCTGTCAGTATATCGTCTTTGGTTATTAATGTTAAATCCGGTAAGCCAGCTCTCGTTCTTACATCGTTTATGGCATTTAGTGCGGCCCCATCACTGGTAGACCCATCATTACCCAGCGTTGCTTCTGCATATATCAATTCAATATCAGCATATCTAAGTATATATGTACAAATATCAGTTGAGGTGCCATTTACATTCTCACCATTAGAACCTGGACCAACAACATATTTCATTGCATTGGCACGTGAGCCATTTTTTGTTTTGAAGGCTTCATCACCGCCTATAGATGTAGTATCATAAGTATATCCATTAGGGAAATTTATATTTGTCCAATCCTTTCTAAAGAATCCTTGCTGCATAATTGACCAGCCTTTTCTTTTATCCAGAGGATCGTATGATTCTATCAGGTCTATAGTAGGAATTACAGATCCCCAACCTGCCCCGGTGGTTGGTTTCAGTAAAGCCTGAGTTCCGCAGTAAGCCTGAATCGGATTTCCAATTGAATATCCTCCCGCTGCAATCCATTGCCATGCAAATAATGATTCAACATTATTGTTTGCCTTTGAACTCGTAAACATTTCATTGTAGTCTGGGTAGAGTGAATACTTTTTAGAATCAATTACTAACCCGGCTTTGATTTTAGCATTTGCATAATCTCCCATATAGAGGTAAACTTTAGCCATCATACCAGACGCAGAGAGATTTGTAACTCTCCCTTTCTGACTGGCCTCATTCGCCAGGTTAGCTTCTGCATACTGTAAATCTTCCAATACATATCTTAATACATCAGCCTGCAGATAACGAGGTGAATCAAATACACCGGAAGAAGCAAAAGCAACCGGGTCATCAACAATAGGTACATCACCAAAGGCTCTGGCAAGAAAGAAAAAAGCAACCCCTCTCATAAATCTGGCTTCAGCAATACCCTGAATCAGATAAGCCGGATCAGATACTTTTGCCTTCTTATTTTCAAGTGTTTGAATTAGTGAACTTGAGGCTCCAACAACAGAATATAATGAAGCCCAGCTGGAAGCAACTAAAACATCACTGCTTGTAAAAGTAAACTTATTGTATACCAACCCTCCGTAATTTGGATCATTAGCCGTGAGCATATTACCGCCCAGTGCCTCCCCTATAGCATGGAATGCTTTATCCTGATAATCGTACCAGACCTTATTATATAGCAAGCCAGTAGCACCATTCACCTCTGCAGCCGTATTATAATAATTCTCTTCTGTCGGGTTATTCTGTGAAGGTCTCTCCAGGAAAGACTCGTCACAGGATGTTACCACTAAAAACAGTAATAACGATACTATATATATATACTTCATCTTTTTATCTTTAAAATGTTCTTAGAATACAAAGTTACCTCCGATAGTAAATGTTCTTGGATTCGGATAATGCCCATCATCGATGTTCATATTAAACACGTTATTGTTATAGGCACCTATTTCAGGATCGTATCCTGAATACTTTGTGAATGTTTTCAGATTTTGCGCAGACACATAAACGCGTGCAGATGTAAACTTGGTCTTGTTTAAAAGAGCGCGAGGAATATTATATCCTAAACTTACATTCTGAATTCTCAAATAAGAACCACTTTCCACATATCTGTCGGATAACCTTCTGTTGTTGTCGTTCCATTGATTGTAGCGAGGAATAGTTGCATTCGGATTTTCAGCCGTATACCTGTTCAATACATCAGTCGACTGGTTCAAATATGAATTGTAAAGACCTTCTGTAAGACGTTTTGTATAATTCAGAATTTTAGCTCCATAACTTCCCGTAATTAATATAGACAGGTCAAAACTTTTAAAGCTTACAGTATTGGTCATTCCATAGGTAAACTTTGGAATAGGGCTGCCTATATTTGTTAAATCAAGGGAGTTAATTACACCATCGCCATTTATATCTTTGAAACGAATATCACCTAAGTATATACCTTGCGGGCCAACAGCTAATTGATTATTACTATTTGCCGAACCAAATGCATCCAATTCTCCTTGTGTACGGAATAGCCCGTCTGTTTTTAAACCATAAAACGAACCGACTGCCTGACCAGAGGGAGAATTAGTTACCTGAATGGCATTGCCATATTCTCTGTATGCCGGTTGTGGTACTCCACCATTATCGTTCAAAACATTTTTGTAATGCGTAAATATGAAATTGGTTTTCCATGTGAGAGAACCTTTGCTGATGTTATTCGTGGTTAAAGATATATCTATACCGGTGTTGGTCATTTTTCCGGCATTTGTAACCGGAGGTTGCACAGGGTTATAGGTATTACCAGAATTAAGACCGCTATATACAGGAAGTTTGGCCTGTACTAACATTTTTGTGGATACCTTTTGATATACATCCACACTAAAGTCAATAATGCCATTAAGCACAGTGGCATCAATTCCCAAATTTTTAGTCACTACAGACTCCCATTGCAAATTAGGGTTACCCACATTGAAGTTCTGAGCACCGTTTCCAAATGGACTGATGGCAACTAAAGATACGTTCGTTACATAAGCGTTATTCTGGTTGGCCGTATTGGAGTTACCAACAGATCCGATCCCTGCTCTTAATTTTAAATGATTAATAACTGAAATGTTTTTAATAAACTCCTCTTCTGAAAGCGTCCATCCTGCCGATACTGCCGAGAACACACCCCATTTTTTGCTAGGACCAAAAGAGGAAGAACCATCTCTTCTTATTGAACCGGATATACTATATCTGCTATTAAAAGAATATAGTGCTCTTGCAAAATAGGATTCGTATGCTGTAAGGTATTTGCCTCCGCTTATTGTTTGGTTGGTTGCAGACCCAGCGTTTATAGACTGTAAATTATTGGTAAGATTCTGTCGTGATGTAGTAATCTGGTCAAAATTACTTAGCGTGGATTCATGGCCTGCTACAACATTTACATAATGCTTGCCAAATGTTCTATCAAAGGTCAGGTAGTTTTTCAAAGCCCAGAACAATGCTGTTGTTCTGTCTTCAACTAATTTACTTGGGGATAATATAGTTGCTCCTGTAGTTGTATTCTGTACAAGCGGTTGAAATGCTGAATTTTGACCAAGGTTAAAATCATAGTTTACTTCATTTCGAAAGGTAAATGACTTCAGGAAATTAATGTCAGTATATAGAGAGCCAAACGCTTTATACTGTATCGCTCTTACATTTCGCATAGTAGCCAAGGCTACCGGATTATTGGGATTACCAAAGTTGCTACCTCCTATATTTGATACCGAAGCGAATTGTCCATCGAGCCCTCTCACAGGTGCTGCAGGACTATTGTAAACTGCCAAACTAATAACCGCATCTGATCCATCAGTCAAAGTAATTTTCTGATTTGACTTTGAGACATTAAGGTTAACACCGGTTTTAAGCCAGGGCTTTACCTGCTGATCTATACCTAATTTTATATTAAACCTTTCGAAATTAGAGCCAATTACAATCCCCTCATTCTTATAATAATTAAAGGAGGTATAGTATGTGGTTTTGTCTTTGCCACCAGAAAAAGACAATTGATGATTTTGAATTGATCCTTGTTGAAAAATTTCGTCTTGCCAATCTGTTCCTCGTCCAAGAACAGCAGGATTCTTAAATTCAGCTAATGTGTCTAAACTATTACCTGCAGCTCTTATTTCAGGAACCAGTGAGTTTTGATAGCCGGCATACTGCTTCAAATCCATTAAACTTAACTTTTTCCTTAGCTGCTGTATCCCATAGTATACATCGTATGTAATTTTTGGTTCACCTGCCTTGCCAGACTTTGTTTTAATTAAAACCACTCCATTTGCACCGCGTGCACCATATATAGCTTGCGCGGATGCATCTTTTAAAACATCTATAGATTCAATGTCATTTGGATTAATCGCTGCTAACGGACTCTGTACATTTTGTCCGGCCATTCCTCCGAGTTGGTCTTGCGCTATACTACTTCTGCTTCCATTTAAGATCACGCCATCCACTACATATAAGGGCTGGTTTCCATTAACAGAAGTGATGCCTCTTACATTTATGGAAATGCCTCCTCCGGGCTGACCGCCATTACTGGTTATTGTTACGCCAGCAACCTTGCCCTGTAGGGCCTGATCTATACCTGCAACCGGTAAGTTCTTAATATCTTTTTCAGATACAGAAGATATAGATGATGTAACGTCTGTCTTTTTAACAGAGCCATAACCGATAACGACAACTTCCTGTAATGTAGATACGTCTTCTTTTAATGTTATTGCAAGAGAAGTCTGATTCAACACAGCAATTTCCCGAGGCGCATAACCAATAAAAGAGACAACCAGTATATCATCGTTATCAGCTTCAATAGAAAATGTGCCATTTACATCAGAACTGGTTCCAACCGTTGTTCCTTTTTTAATAACATTTACGCCAGGTAATGCTTCACCAGTCTCATCCGTAATTTTTCCTGTTACAAGCCGGCTTTGCGAAAAAGCAAACGTGTGGCTTAATAGGAAAAATACGGAAGCAATACATAAGCTTCGGTAGATTTGTTTTAGCATAGATTTTGGTTTAGAGTTTTTGTTTCTGTCGAATCGTAAAAACCTTCGGGATGAGTTGACATCCATCCTTTCAGGCAATCATTATTAACCCCATGGTTAATCACATCTGCAATTGAACCTTCATATAACTTTCGAGAATCGATCGATTCATTTATAAAAATGGAGGACTTATAATTCGTCAATAGCTTCAAAGCAGACACACCTTCGAGCAGCACTATATTTACTACTGATCGGCTTCCTACAACAATTTCTTGTGTGCTACATCTGATGCAGCTTACAACGAACTGAGCATTTTGAGGTACATCCGATCCTACTCTACCAGCAACAGTACCAATGGTTGCTCCACCGAGAATCGTCTCCACACGTGCATCTTTAACCACTCCACTCATGCTGCTGGTTTGTGCGTATACAAACCGCCCCGGCAGAAGCAAGCCTGCCAACAGCCAGCCCAGCCGCGTCAGATTACCTGATAATGATTTTCTTTTCATAAAGGCGTTATTAGGTTATAGAAATATCCGCAGGAGCAGCAGCATGGAGGCGATCAGCACAATGCCCAGGAGCATTTCCAGGAACAGGAGCACACGTACCTTTTTCAATTCCTTGTGAGAAAGTTTTTTGTTGGACGATAATGCTTTGGCGATCCGATGCAGCACACTTTTCAGGGGTAAATCTGTGCTGAAAGGTGAGGGTTAAAATCTGTTTAGGAGGGTGTCAAATCATCCAAAAACGCAGGACAAACGTTTCCGATATATGCGTAAATGCGAACGTGTGCGGTAACTCACAAAAAAATGTTGGGCCTATATCCTTTTCAAAAAATCGTGAACGTAAGCCGATAAAAGAATGTACTTTTGAGTGAACAACAGAGAACCTGCCTTCCCTTTATCCCGGAACAACACGCTCTCTATGGCTAACATTTAATATTATTTTCACATGCAAATCACGAAAAACAAAGTAGCCGCGATCCACTACACTCTTCGCGACAATGAAGGAAATGTAATTGATACCAGCGAGGGACGCGATCCTCTCCACTATCTGCACGGTGCAGGAAATCTGATCATCGGTATGGAGGAAGGACTGGAAGGAAAAGTGAAGGGCGATAAATTACAGTTGAAGATCTCTCCGGAAAAAGGCTATGGCGAGAAAGATCCGGCTATGATCCAGCAAGTGCCACGCTCTGCCTTTGGCGACCAGGAAGTGCGTAAGGGTATGAAGTTCTCAACCAATCACGGCAATGTTGTTACGGTAACTGAAGTAGGACTTGAGTCGGTAACAGTAGATGCCAACCACGAACTGGCCGGTGTTGAACTTAACTTTGATGTTGAAATTGTAGATGTACGCAACGCTACAAACGAAGAAATCACTCACGGCCACGTACACGGTCCGGGCGGACATCATCACTAAGATATAGTTTCGATTTTATATACTGTGAGCTCCAGGTGGTATGTTGGCCATTGGAGCTCACATTTTTTTATAGATACGTTATCGGTTATTCATTAGTAGTTATCCGTCAATCGCGAACAGTGTTCTGTGTCATCGCGACCAACTTCAGCATTCCTTAATCGGTATTCCTTGTTCGATATTCAATTTCGTTATCAGTCGTCTATACTAATAACGAATAACACTCACTTCTATTTATAGTATGTTACCTCCACTCGGAAGCGAGGATCGATAGCACCCAGTCTATCAAAAGCAGATTTAGAAATTTTAATAATCAGCTTATCGGTAAGTGCAGTATCGGGAAGTTTACCCATTACACGCACAAATACTTCACGGTTGTTGAGTTCGTTCTTTACTTTCAGAATAGTACCTACGGGTGCTGTGCGGTGTAAGGCTAAATATTTTCGGTTACCATCGGTTCCTTCAATCAACTCGGCTATACCTTTCTCTAATATTTCATCGCCATTCTTTACTGATTCTGAAATGCGAATGGTAGAGGACGATGACTGTTGTTGCTGCGTTGTAGTTTTGGTTGACTCCACAGGTGGCGGATCGTTCTTAGGAGTATCATTCTTTACCGGCTGCGTAGTAGAAACAGAAGTCTGATGATTTACAGGCTGCTGCGTTATTACCGATGTATCTTTCTTTTGCGTCAGTTGCCCATGTGGCTGTCGCACTACAACGCTCTGACCAATGCTCAGTTCATCATTCTGCAGATTGTTCCACTCCTTTAATTGCTGCACAGAGATGTTATACTTATTCGCAATGGAGTAGAGCGTTTCTTTCGCCTCTACCACATGCTGCCCCGAATTGTTATTGCTATTGTTAGCAGGAGGCGTAGCGATCGTTGCCTGCGATGTATTGGCTGCGTTGGCAGTATTGCGTTTACGAATCACGATCTCCTGCCCTACAGACAAACTATTATCAGCAAGATTATTCCATTGCCTGATCTCATCTACCGTAACGCCATACGCTTTGGAGATAGAGAACATAGTTTCCTTCGCGGCTACTACGTGAATGATTCCTCCTCCGGTTGATTTGCCGGAAGTGGTATTTGTACTCTTAGGAGTATACGGCACTTTTAAAATCTGCCCGATAGAGAGACCTGAGCTTGCCGAAGGATTGTATTGCACAATAGCATCTACCGTAGTGCCATAGCGCCTGGATATAGCATACAGTGTTTCCTTTTCGCCTACCTGGTGCACTACAAAGATTTTTCCGTTCACTGTTTCAATTCCCAGTGAATCCTGAGCGTGCGGCTGAAAAAATAAAGCACCCGCATATATCAATACATTCATCATAAAAAATAACTTATCAGCTCACATTTATTCTTCACGAAAATTACGCATCCTGCAAGGATGAAAAAAGTATCCTGACCGATTCCTTTCAGGGACTCATCCAGTTTTTCATGCAGTAGCATTTCACCGTCTAACGACAGCACCAACAAATAGTTGGCCAGACCACTCTCCCGGGTATAACAGGAAATAAAAATCCTGCCATCATGTTCCAGATACTCCAACGCAGCAACCGGCAATAAATTTAGTCGCGTCTCCAAAAATGTTTTCACTGTTGTGAAATACGGAGTTCCTTCTGTATACAACGATGGCTTCCGAAAATCGGCAGGCAATTTCTGTGGTGCAGTGGGCCATTCACCAGTCAGTTCTTTCCCCGTTTGCATATCCAGCACAACTTCTTTTGTACCCAGATTGGTAGAAACGCCTCTTACATACGAGTCATGAACAGACGTGATGGCAAAGTCATTCTTCCACCACTGCAGCTTCATATCCTTCGCGCTATACGCAAGCAAACCTTTCCTGTCAGGATTTGATGTTTCGAGGTAGATCGTGAACAACAGCATACCATTGGAAGCAGCAACGAGGTTTACCCACCACGTTTCTTCCAACACTATATCCTGCCACAGAAATGTATCTGTTTTATACTGCCAGGCGGAAAACGATACTTGTTTGCGTTGATGATCGCGCACTTCCATAATGATAACCTCCTCTTCGGGCATAACAACCGTATTCCATACGATGCCCGGAAAGCGATGCGAAAACTTACGTTTGAGAGTACCGTTCAACTTCGTTTATATTATCTAATTTAGTGCAAGTATAGATGATAGAAATCTGAGGGCCGAAGATTGGAAAATAAATTCATGAAGAACCTGTCACTGATATTCCTGTTCTGTTGTACACTGCTCTCGGCAACCTGTGTTGCGCAGCAGCATGTAATGGTGATGGAGATCAAAAACGAAATTGATCCACGCATGACGCGCTATGTAGGACTTGCACTGGAACACGCCACGGAAACAAACGCCGATATCGTAATCATTGAAATGGATACGTATGGCGGTGTGCTGACGGATGCCAAAGATATAGTGGACAAGATCATGGCATTTAAAAAACCGGTGTGGGTTTTTATTAACTCTGATGCTGCTTCTGCAGGAGCGTTGATCTCTATTGCCTGCGATAGTATTTATATGTCGCCCGCGGCAAGTATTGGTGCTGCTACCGTAGTGAATGGCAATGGTGAGAAAGCTCCGGATAAATATCAATCCTATATGCGTTCGATCATGCGCTCTACAGCGGAAGAAAATCATCGCGATCCGAAAATTGCCGAGGGCATGGTGGATGAAGATGTTGTGATAGAAGGCATTAAAAAAGAAGGACAGATTATTACGTTCTCTACCACCGAAGCGTTACAATATGGCTACTGCGATGGTAAAGTGGAGTCGATCGAAGAGATCTTAAAAAAGAACAACATTACATCATACGAACTCGATTACTATAACCTGGGTGCTACTGATAAGATCGTAGCGTTTTTTCTGAATCCGTTTATCAGTGGTTTGCTGATCCTGGTAATTATTGCCGGTATATATTTCGAAATGCAGGCACCCGGTATAGGCTTTGCCGGAGTTGCTGCGTTAATGGCTCTGATACTATATCTGGTGCCATACTATCTCAATGGTCTGGCCGAGAACTGGGAGATACTCGCGTTTCTGATAGGACTTGCGCTGATAGGTGTTGAAGTTTTTATACTTCCCGGATTTGGTGTTGCCGGTGTAGCAGGCATTACACTTACCATCGGATCGCTCGTGCTGATCATGATCAACAACAAGGCATTTGATTTTGAGTTTGTACGCATGCACGATATACTGCTGGCACTGGCAGCAGCGATTGGCGGCATGCTGGGAGGAACTATACTTTTGTTTGTAGGTGGCGCACGACTCGCCAACACGCGCTTTTATAAACGCGTAGCACTTACCGATACACAAGACCGTGCACAGGGTTTTACTTCGGGTTTCGCAAAAGAATCTTTAAAAGGCAAGCGAGGTATAGCCCATACGGTATTGCGCCCCAGCGGAAAAGTTATGATCGACCATGAGCTTCACGATGCCTTTACACGCGGAGAATACATTGAACAAGGAGAAACGATTGAAGTGGTAGACAGTGAAACAACCTCTTTACGTGTAAAAAAAGTATAAGCATGAAAATTTTAGGAATTATACCAGCCCGCTATGCATCCACACGATTTCCGGCTAAACCTTTGGTAGATATAGCCGGCAAGTCTATGATACAACGGGTATATGAGCAGGTAAAGAAAACATCCGGTATAGCATCTGTTGTTGTGGCGACTGATCACGCAGAGATATTCGATCACGTGAAAAAATTTGGTGGTGAAGTGTGCATGACGAAGGAGAGCCATGTTAGCGGTACCGATCGTTGCTACGAAGCGTTAACATTACAACCTGGTCAATTCGACTATGTTATCAATATACAGGGCGATGAGCCCTTTATTCAGCCGGCACAGATTGAATTGCTGGCGTCTAAACTGAATGGGCAAACCGAAATTGCTACGCTGATCAAAGCGATCGATAACCCCGAACAACTATTCAATCCAAACCTGGTAAAAGTAGTGATCAGCAAACTGGGCGAAGCGCTATATTTCAGTCGCTCCACTATACCTCACATTCGCAATACACCGGAAGCCGAGTGGCTCGGTAAACATACCTTCTACAAGCACATCGGTATGTATGCTTATCGTACAGATATACTGGAACAGCTCACGCGCATCTCCGTGTCATCACTCGAACGGGCAGAATCACTCGAACAATTACGCTGGCTCGAAAACGGCTTCAAAATCATGGTTGCTGAAACGAAAGCCGAAACAGTAGGCATTGATACGCCCGAAGATCTGAAACATGCATTGAGCATGTTATCGGGTGGAAAATAGCGATCGTATTTTACAGGTATATAGCTCGATTTTCGTTCGTGTCGGGTGGGAACACCTGACACCACTACAAACACCACTATATATATACCTATCGCGTAACGCCCATTACCTGGCGCAGAGAATTATAGTCAGCATCCGATGCTTTTACAAAACCTTCTGTTCCATACAAGTCGAGCAGCATCTGCTTTCCTTTTGGTTCCTGGGCAAGTTTTACCAGCGCCATATATAGTTTGCGTGCTGCTTCTGTGTCAAAGTTTTTAGAGAATACAATCGGGTCGTTTGGTATAGCATCGGTCTTTACCAGTGTTATTACCTTCTGGTCTACATCCGGATATTTATCTTTCAGGCGCATGCGGGCATCGCGCAATGTGCCATCCGTAGCAGGCGGTGAGTAAAAGGCCGCACCGGCATCTACTTTACCTTCATATACCAGTCGCACTACCTCATCGTGTTTCTTCGCGAAGATCTCTTTGCCCGGCTGCACGTTATTTTTCTCTAATATCTTCCGTGGGTATAAATAACCAGACGTTGAGAGCTCATCGGTATAAGCGATGGTTTTGCCTTGCAAGTCTTTTACGCTTTTAATACCAGACGATGCGCGGGTAAGTATCTGTCCGTAATATACCGAGTGCCCAAAGCGCACGGTACGCAGTTTTACAACAGCACCATATTTCTTGTTGGCCAATATATAGCTCTGGCTGCTCATAATGGCGAACGAAGAATTATTCGCACCAAAGTAATCCACCATCTCATCGTACGATGCAGGGATAACCATCTTGATGGTCATGCCGGTTTCCTTCTCCAGGAACTCTTTGATGAACGTACCATTCTTGTTCAGCAGTTCTGATGATATAGAAGGCGTCAGGTAAAAATTGATAACACTGGTTTGTTGTGCTGCAACGGTATGTGTCAACCCCAAAAAAAGCAGGGAGAGTAAAAAGATAAGGTTTCTCATGCGAACGTATTAACGGTTATAGCTTATAATTATATTTTTTAAAACAGGTAATGAGAGAGTTCTTATTCAAGAGTATATAATACGGGATTCAATTTTCCATTAGCAACCGATCCCACGGGTAGCGCATCCAGCCACGTCTTCCAGTCATTGGTGCGGTAGCTGTTCGTTGGTTCAGTTATACATATATCTTTATCCATATAGATCATCGTCATCACCTTGCGTGGTTTTTCAGAAGCGTTAACGCCTGCACGGTGATAGGTCCAGCCGGAATGAAAACTTACTTCGCCTAATTCAAAAGGAGTTTCATGTATTTCAAATTGTTTCAATGCCTGCGTCAGCATCGCTTCACTTTCATCGCTGATCTCTTTATCGCGACCTATTGCTATATGCTGACTTGCTTCTGCAAAAGCGAGTGGACCCATTTCTAAAGGAGTATCCTGCAACGGTATCCATACTGTAATGGTATTGTCGTTAGAGAGTGGCCAGTAAAACTGGTCGGCATGCCATGGTGTTATACCTCCGGAAGGTTCTTTATAGAGTGCCTGATCGTGATAGAGCCTCACACCTTTTACACCCATCAGTTCTGTTGCTATACGCGCCAGTCGTTTGCTAAATACAAACTCACGAATGGTGTCGTGCTCGCGCCACAAGTTCATCACCTGCAGAAAAGCTTTTTCGTACGTAGTACGCTCTTCCATCGGTTTGGTAAGCTTGTTGAGGCGAAACACCGCATCGGTAATGATGTTGCCATACCAGGTGAGCAATGGCTCACTCAGTACATGCTTTAATTTTATATACCCGTTATCATGGTAAAAACGCACTGCGTTGACCGGCAGCGCATAGGGAGCTTCCAGCTCCCGCAGGAATTGTTCATGATCGGTATGTGGGGTGGCCATACGTCTGTTGTCAGTAAAGATAGCCACCTATTTTCAATGCACCTACCAATCGGAAAGCAAACTCCTTTTGGAGTTACCAATAATTTTATTTCATTTCGAAGTAAAATCACAAATGCGAATGAAAAATCATTTTTTCAGTCTTTCCATTGCACTGGGTTGCCTGCTTGTAATATCATCGTGCAACAACAGGAAAGAGGCTGATACAGAGACAACTCGCGATAGCCTGGCTATACAATATTCCATTATCAGCACGCTGCCACACAACGCAGAAGCGTATACGCAAGGTCTTACCATCTATCAGAATAAAGTGCTCGAGAGCACCGGACAAAATAATCGTTCATGGATTGCTGAGGTAAATCCTGGCTCAGGTCAGCATGATAAAAAAGTGATCTTACCCGGTCAGTATTTTGGCGAAGGCATTACGGTAATGAACAACAAGATATACCAGCTCACTTGGCAAAACAAAGTTGGCTTTGTATATGATGCGCACACCTATAAACAACTGCGAGAATTTACGTACGACACCGAGGGCTGGGGCATTACTAACGACAACAAGAACCTGATCATGAGTGATGGAAGTGAGAAGATATACTTCCTGGATACAGCTACACTAAAACCGGTGCGCACCATTACCGTGATGGATGGCGGAACGCGTGTAAAAAAACTGAATGAGCTGGAGTATATCAACGGCTATATTTTCTCCAATGTATACGAGACGAACTGGATATTGAAGATCGATCCGAATACAGGGAAAGTTGTGGGCCGTATGGACTTCTCTCCGATCGGTAACGAGATTCGCGCCATGTATCCGAGTGCTGATGTATTGAACGGCATTGCTTACGATGTAAATTCAAAAGCGCTGCTGATCACCGGAAAGCTTTGGCCAAAAGCTTACCTGGTTCGTCTGCAATAAGTAGCGGTAGCTGTTCGCATCAAAAATAGGGTGCCGTATATATACACTCCATCCTCTATCAAAAGAAATCATACTCCATTGATTGGGAAGATAGGCACTCAATTTACCTAACATTTTTAGCACATTCCATAGCCCGCTCCCGGGCCGCGGGGCCCCGCATATTCCATCTGGTCTGCATCCAATCCACACATGCCACGCCACGCCAAAGATTGGATGAGGCCCAGCTGAAACATGCTGGAAGATTTTAAATTCAACGATGGATATATTTTTCAACTACGGGTTAACAATCGGATATATATAATTCCCAAAAAGACCGATCAGATGGAAGCATTAGCCAATGCCGTGAGACTTTTCGATACGCGGATCTGTCGCTTCTCCAGCTCGGTGTTGTTGATGTCGTAGCGCAGCGTGCTGTTCTCCATAATCACAAAGCTGAAGCCTGCACCTTTTTTGAAGAGACCTTCGCGCTCGCCTATTATCATTACCGGTTTACCTTGTGTAGCCTTCACCACATCATCAAGCGAGCCGCTGCGGTTATCAGCTATATATATAATATGAGGTTGCCCTATATCGGCTACATTATCTACCTGTGTAACTTTTACTGTTTTTCCGTTTACGTTCTTGCCGTTCTGTTTCATCAGTTCATCAAATATCTTCGACTTGCCGAATACGGTGATTTGCATTTCTGCATTCTGTTCCGGCCATGACGAATACTTGGCAATGTTTATCACAAACAAAGAATATACCTGATAATTGGTTGTTTGCGCGTGGGCAGATGCTGTAGCCAGCACAACTGCAAGAAGTATAGAGTATCGGAGGGTGCGCATATTTTTTATCGTGAGAAGTTGATCTGATACGAAAGTTTAACAATGTATTCGCGGCTTCTGCCAGAGATCGGAGCAAAGCCTCCATTATACGCTTGCGGAATAGCCGGGTGTTGATTCAGTATATCATACGCTCCTACACCTGCGGTGAGTCCGGGTACTATATCTTTATAGTTCAGAAAAGCATTGGCTATCACATACGGGTCAAGCGCTGTGCTTACAGCATTTCCTTCATCGTCAGTTGTCGTGTAGGCATACCGTGTGCTGGCATAAATAAAGGTCGGGTTGATCGTTAGCTTCGGCGTGATGTTGAAGTTTGTATTCAGCGTAATCTTGTGCGAAGGGAAACCTACATATTGCTTGCTGGTTTGGTCTACGCGGTATATATCTACCGTATTACCTTTTATGGCCTGGCTGAAGGAATAGGTAAGGTTAGCATACCAGCCTTTCTGGCGAATGCTATAAACAAATTCAATTCCTTTGCTACCGCTCTTGTGGAAGTTCTCATACCATTCCTGGAACGACTCATCTTCACCGGTAGAATTATAGATCAATACGTTGCGTGTGCTGATGCTGAATGCGTTTATAGCGAGCAACATTTCCGGTGTAAACTGATAACCAAGTTCTACTTCAAACACATCCGATTTTTCGGGTTTGATCTTTCCGCCCAACGCTATATTAATATTTTGCAGGGATGGTGCACGGAACGCCTGACTATATAATACCTTGAAATGGAAGTTCTCGATTTTTTTGGTTAATGCTAAACGCGGAACGAATGCACCGCCATAGCGATTGTTCTTCTCATAACGAAAACCAATCGTAGCATTTGCCAGGCGATGCTTAAAAAGTCCCTGCGCATAAAAAGCAAAGTTCGATAGCGTCAAAGAGCGCGCTCCTGAAAATGTACTAAGCACGGTTCTGTAATCGCCATGATCATCGAAATATATACCGCCAAAGTTTACACTGGCTTTGCGGGATATAGTATACTGACCATCTACCTGTGAATAGAATCGTGTAGCCACGGCTTCAAAGTCGGGAGTATTCGTTTCTTTATACCCGTACGACCACGGTATCTGTCGATAGAATTTTACCTGCGGAGTAAGTTTCAGTTTGTTGCTTACATTCCAGCTATAGCGCAGGTCGGTGAACAAATTCTTGAAAGAGATAAATACATGCGGATCGCTCGTTTCAAAATTCTCATACATCGTGCGGAACGAAAGATTTTTATACTTCAATCCCAGGTTTATATTGGTAGGATCGGCCTTTGACACCTTCGCCAGGTTCTCATTGGTATATCCTTGTATAGCATCACTGTGGTTCTTCTGATCGCTTACAATACCATAGCCTTTAAATGCGGAGAGATCCCACGAAAAGACATCTGATTTCTGCGCGGCCATCACGCCAAAATTTGTTCGCCCTACAGCATCGGCATGAAAGCCCCCGGTGCCATATACCGCTACGCCATTTAAACTCTCGGCTGCCTTGGTAATAATGTTGATCACACCATACTCGGCCGAACCACCATATATAGCAGAGCCAGGCCCGCGAATAATTTCGATGCGCTCCACTGCATCTACCGGAAAGCGATTGCCTACAGCGACAGACTGGTATAGCAGATCATTAAACGGTTGGCCATCCATCATCACCAGCACCTTGCCTTCGTTGGCCCAACTGCCACGCAAGCCTATACCCATTACAAACTGAAGGTCTTGCATAACATCAAAGCCCGGCACCAGGCGCAGCACATCGATCAGATCGCGCGCTCCGCTGTTCTGAATTTCTTCCGAAGTAATAACGCTAATGATACCGGGTGTCTCCCGCGAGGAAAGTTTTTGTGTTGATACGGCTACATTCTTGTTCAGTAATTTCTGCAAGTCACTTTCCGCAGTAAATGCGTTCAGGTTCAGCAGCGAATCAAGATCTTGAGCAGTAAGAGATGTGTAAGAGAAAAAGAAAAGAAACAGGTAGAGATGCCTCCATTGCATACTGGTAGGATTGGGGTTACAATTCTTCGGGCCTCTACTATAATTTCCGGGCCAGAAAAATAAAGTTTATTTACAGGTAAGAATCAGGGGGCTGATTCATTGGTCATCCCAAAGTAAGACTATTTTTTTTACTTCCGAAACAGCAAATGTATACTTCCTAATAAATCAGGGGCATACCCGTGGTAACAGGTATGCCCCTCTATATATTACTGTTAAGACATTATTAATAAAGTGCAGGAATTGTTCTGCCCTTCGGATACTTCACTTCGAATTTATATACTACTTTTTTGGTTTCGTTTGGCTGCAGCTTCATTTCCCACACAAGCTTGCCGGTATCTTTGTTCAGTTGTGCGCCTCCGGCATCGGTAGTAGATATTTCTATCTGACTGTTTTGAGAAACCGGCACCTGGTCTTCTACAACAATCTTTACGGCATCGGTCTTGGTATTGCGTACCGAGATTTCGTACGCATAGCTGTCGCGTTGGTTGGTACCTATTGCTTTACGCGAACTGAAATCTTTCAGCTTCTCGCGCTTCACTACAATACGTTTATCGCGGCCCAGTGAAACAGAGAGTGTATCTTTTATATTGTTAGGGTCGATGAATGTTTTGGCTACAAATGTACCTTCAAAGAATACATTTGCTTCTCCGGGCAACAGGCTAAATTCTTCCCATCCGGTAACACGCGCCATCAGAAATGCATCGGCATCTAGCTTCGGTGCTACTGAATATTCGTAGTCGGCTTTCATCTCGTGGTTATGCACATCCACAACGGTAGGCTTACTGGACGATGCTACGGTATAGGGCAACGCTATATCAAACACGGTGTTTAAGGTTGTTTGAAGCGTGCTCACAAAATTTGCTACTGTTGCTGCTTCTGCGGGTGCCGCGACTTCCTCGTCCTTCATACCCATCGCTGCTTGAGGCTCAGCTTGCATCACAGCCCCCTTACGTTTTACAGAGTAACTATACTGATACTGTGGCTGATCAAGATCCAGGTACCAGGTATATAATTCCGGCTTCAAACCTCCCTGATCCGGATTGGCTGTGGAGAGTCTCAGCTTCACATTCTTCCACTCCTCTCCTGTACTTTGAAATACATTGGCTTTATAGCGCAGTTGTATCGGACTCTTCGTGTTGACAGCGCGCAGATCGTATACCGGTTGCCAGCCAGCGTTTGCTACTATATAGCGTACGTCCAGCTCTACCGTTGCAGGTGCATCGGCACTTACACTCACCACGATCTCACTGGTGTTGCGTGCATACAGTTCGTTCTGCTCCTGTATCTGCTGTTGTATTTTTACCAGGCGCTCGTTGATCTTCCTTACTTTATCATCTTCCTTCATTTTTGCAAGGGTGATCTCACTCAATCGCTGGCGGAAGAAATCGGCCATACCTTTCAGCTCTGCAACGGTGAGATTCTGATTCGCGCCACCAATCTTCTGGTTGCTCAGCACCATCTGCTCTTCTTTATTCAATATCTCCTTTTGAGTCTGCTCCAGTATCATTTGTCGTTGCAAGTAGTCGGCAGAATCTCTCAGCACGCGAAGTGCTTTGGGTATATTTAATTCGCTGAGGTAATTCTGCTGATGCGCTATGCCGAGAATAATAAAATTACCTTTACCTGCCACCTGTATACTTTGCTGATCGAGCGAAGAAGGCAATCCTGTAAGCACAATATCCGTCTTCCCCGATTCAATGTGTGTTCGCGCTTCGCGTTCTACCTGTGCCTTGTTCAAAAATACGGTCACGTTATTGATCTTCGAATCAACGTTCTTCTGTTGCTGTGCTGCAAGCGGATAACTCAACAGCAACATGAATGCTAGCCATGCTTTATTCATATCTGGTTTAATTTTTTACTAAGATGCCGGTGTAAATATCTTTCCATACGAAAACCCGGAAAAACTTTACAGGCTACCGTCCGGAGAATTGACACAGATAAATTAAGAATAAAATCGTTATCTTTTGTAAGTCGTAACACCGCATCCTCTCTCTCACCCCTTTGTGCATTCTAAACAGTTGACGAAATGTTTAAAAAATCAGGGCAGTCGTTTAAAATTACGATCGTTTATGTTCTGCTGGGATTTAGCTGGATATTGATCAGTACGGCTGTACTTAATTCATACTTTAAACAGGATGCCGCGCAACATATTAACATGATACAGGCTTTGGTTCGCCTGGCGTTCATTGCGTTCTCTGCGGTGCTATTATATATACTCATCAACCGCTTTCATAAAACACTGCAGCAAAAAGTAGATGCGTATGGAAAGCTCTTCCAAAAAAATCCCAACCCGATGTGGGTATATGATCTCGAAACATTGTCGTTCCTCGCAGTGAACGAATCGGCTGTTCGCGAATACGGATATACCCGGGAAGAATTTTTATCAAAGACTATAAAAGACATTCGCCCGGCAGAAGATATACCACGACTGCAACATGCTGTGTTAAATATTCCAAAAGGAATTTATTCGTCTGGTATATGGCGGCACATACGGAAAGATGGTGAGGTTATATGGGTTGAGATCACATCGTATGCTATGGATTGGGAGGGTAAAAAAGCAGAGCTCATCCTCTCACACAACGTTACTGAACGTGTAAAATTCGAGCAGCGTTTATATGAATTGAATTTAACGCTGGAAGAAAAAATTAAAGAACGCACGCGCCAGCTCGATGATACGAATCACGAACTCATCGCTATGAATGAAGAGCTGGTAACAACCAACGAAGAATTACTCTCTACCAACGATCAGCTTTCTGCTGCGCAGGATAAAATACAGGAGCAGGCCGAAGAATTGGTTCGGCAAAGTCAGCATAAACTCAACAGTATATTAAGCACTCTAAAAGATATGGTGTGGTCTGCCCGGTTTACCGGCAATAAACAGATAGCCATAGAATTTGTGAACAATGCAGCCGAAGAAATATATGGCTATACACCACAGGAGTTTTATGAGAATGAAAATTTGCTTCGCGATACAATAATCGCTCCGGATGAAGATGCAATCATCAACAGCATGCATATACAGTTGCTGGAAGATCATTATACAGAAGCCGAACATAAAATACTTACCAAGCAACGCAGGCAGAAATGGGTTATCAGCCGCATCTGGATGACGAAGGATTATACCGGTGTGCCTATACGCCTGGATGGTATCATTACCGATATAACGGAACGCAAGCTGGCCGAGCACGAACTTATAGCACAAAAGGAAATGCTGCAACGACTTATTGATAGCTTACCACTCATTATTGTGTTGCTCGATCCCACAGGCAGAATAAAATTTACGAATGATTCCTGGCAAAACACTTTACACTGGACAAGTGACGAGGCTGCTGAGCGAAATATACTCTCCGACTTGTTCCCAAAGGAAGAAGAACGAAAAAGAGTTATCCGCTTTATGCAGGCTGGCGAAGGACTGTGGAAGGATTTTAAAACCACTACCAAAGAAGGACTTGTTATCGATATCAACTGGTGCAGTATCCGACTGTCTGATCAATCCACCATATGTATAGGCCAGGATATAAGTCAACGTAAAAAACAGGAAGAAGAGAAAAGTAAAATCCTTCAGCAACTCGTTAGTCACAATAACGATCTGCTGCAATTCTCTTTCATTGCTTCACACAATCTTCGCGGGCCTGTAGCTACTATGCTGGGACTTTCGCAGCTGATAAAATTACAACCTACTGAAAACAACGAGCTCGGATTTTTACTGCAGCATCTGTTCTCATCCGTAACGAAACTGAATGAAGTCACGCACGATCTCACTAAAATATTAGAGATT
>NZ_DATCSD010000013.1:0-7278 GCF_036568665.1 Ohtaekwangia sp.
ATCGTTCCTTCCTTCGGACGAGCTCCTTCGGCAACTACTATATTTACAAAGCCTCTTCCTTTTTTATAGCGAAGGTTAATACGCTTTACAAGTTTGTTGATGTCGTACGGTATCTCGGGTATCAAACATATTTCGGCACCACCTGCTATGGCTGTATGCAATGCTATCCATCCGGCATCGCGTCCCATCACTTCCATAATCATGGTGCGATGATGACTCTCTGCTGTTGTTACGAGCTTGTCAAAACTATCGGTGCCGATCTGTACCGCTGTTTGAAAACCAAACGTTACATCAGTCGCGGAAAGATCATTGTCGATCGTCTTCGGTACACCGATGATCGGTATACCTTTATCAAACAATACTTTTGAAATGCGTTGAGAGCCATCGCCCCCTATATTTATGATGGCATCAAACTTCAGCGCTTTCAGTTTGCGAACAAGTTCATCCGAACGATCTATAAATTTGATCGTGCCATCCGGTTGAGGCATCGGAAACTTGATCGGGTTTGATTTGTTGGTAGTTTTCAGAACCGTGCCGCCACGCACATGTATACCGGCCGTATATTTACTCGTGATCTTCACGATCTCCTGCGGGTCGTTCAATACACCATTGAAAGCTTCAATGCTTCCATATACTTCCCAGTCCTTCTCTCTGCGGGCACGCTTGGCCACACCTCGTATCACAGCATTCAATCCCGGACAATCACCACCACCGGTGAGGATAAGTACTTTCTTAGGTTTCTCCATTATCGTTTATACATGGTACTAGTATAAAGCAACTAAAAAACCGGGAGTCGGGCAAGTATAGAGTAGTTGCGAGCTCTGAGAATGGTTGCTGGCTACCAGCTTTGAGCTGCCGGAAGAGTGAGCGTGAGCTTCATGTATGATTGCGTCAGCATTCGTTGATTGATATACATTGTTCAACTGCAAGTTACTAAAGGAGTATATCCTGTTAACGGGAGATACTTTGCTACACGAATCGCCATCAGGCAGCTTGCAGTCAGAAGTCAGCGCGGCTATTCAACTGCTGCCGCTCTTCTCAGTCGATCATTGATTGCGCGGCCAAGTCCTTCTTCGGGGAGAAGTTCAACAAGTATATAATCGATAGGCATTTTATCGAAGGCGCGCAGCGCTGTGAAAAGATGTTGCGCGGCTTCTTCCAGGTTGCCGGAAGGTGAGAGTATATATTGATACGGTGAATTGAAGTCGGTCTGAAAAGTAAGAAGCCCGGATGTATGTGCCGGATATTGCTGCAGCAAATCTTCGATGGTACCGATGATCACTTTCTTCCCCGGTGCATAGTGACTCTTGAGTTGACCGGGAGCTTTCGGGTTAGAAGTTGAATGTGCCTGTACCAATACAGTACCTGCTACGGATTCGATCTGTTCAAGACTCAATCCACCCATGCGATAGATCACCATCACATCATCATCAAAACCTACGATGGTTGATTCAATCCCTACACGACAAGGGCCGCCATCCAATATATAGGCTATCTTGTCACCGAGCTGTTCGTTTACGTGCTCGGGAGTTGTAGGGCTCACATACCCGAACGGATTAGCACTTGGAGCGGCAAGCGGAAAGGGAAGTTCTCTCAATAACTGGCGCGTCATCGGGTGATTGGGACAACGAATACCAACGGTGTCCATACCGGACGTTACCAGGTCGGGTATAATTTTCTTTTTCGGAAGTAATAATGTTAGCGGCCCGGGCCAGAAACGTTCAGCCAGTTTTCGCGCAGGCTCCGGTATATCTGATACATACTCCTGAGCCTTGTCGATATCCGGAACGTGTACAATGAGCGGATCGAACTGTGGCCGGTTCTTTACTTCAAAAATCTTGGTGACCGAAGCTACATTCAAAGCATTACCGGCCAGTCCATATACTGTTTCCGTAGGTATGGCTACCACCTCGCCTTGTTCCAGCAAGGCTTTGGCATATAGAATGTCTGTTCCGATCTCGGCCATCGTCCGCAAAGCTAAAATTTATTTGCTACCGTGCTGTAAAGGGAGTAAGTTGTGTGTATAAAATTTATACATGCGTGCTCTGCTCCTGTTACTGACGGTGTGCATCAGTATTGTTGTGAACGCCCAGAGAGAAGACAAGGTTCTTCAAAAAAAGTTGCAGGCCCTGGTGAAAGATTTTCAGGGCGATGCCGGTATCTATGTGCGCCATCTTAAAACCGGAAAGACGGCTGCGATCCTGGCGGATAGTATATTTCCGACAGCATCCATGATAAAAGTACCGATCACCATCGGTATGTTCGACAAGATCGAGAAAGGGGAGATCGCTTACGACTCCATACTTACCTATAAAGATTCGCTGCTATACGAAGGTGATGACCTGCTGGGTTCGTTCCGGAATGGCGAGAAAATTCCGTTAAAAACCGTGCTGATGCTGATGATCACGATGAGCGATAACACCGCCAGTTTATGGTGCCAGTCGCTGGCCGGTAAAGGAACAACCATCAATGCGTGGCTGGAGAAAAATGGCTTTCAGCATACACGTGTAAACTCGCGCACACCGGGCCGTGAGAGTAACAAAGCTAAATATGGATGGGGACAAACCACGCCGAAGGAAATGGCCGAACTTGTTGTACGCATCCGCGAAGGCAACGTGATCAGTCCACGCGTAAGCGAACGGATATACCGGAACATGATCCGTATATACTGGGACACCGAAGCACTGTCGCAGATACCGCCCTATATACAAACAGCATCCAAACAGGGTGCCGTAAACCAGGCACGATCCGAAGTGGTACTGGTAAATGCACCGCATGGCGATTATGTATTTTGCGTAACCACAAAAAATCAAAAAGACGAAAGCTGGACGATGAACAACGAAGGCTGGGTATTGATTCGCAAAGTATCGGCATTACTCTGGCAACACTTCGAACCAACCTCCCGCTGGAAGCCCGCCCAAGGCATAGACGAGTGGTATTAATTTTTCGATTGCGACAATCATCGTTAAAATATAGCCCCCATCGCTATATATACCCTCCAATCAGGAATGAACAAAACCTAATCCCTATATTTGCTCCTCAAACCTTGAACCTTAAACTTTTTAACCTTACACTGTATGAGCAACAAAACCAGAAACATACTCAAGATTACCGCTATTATCCTGGTAGTGATTACCCTGTTAATGCAATTTCACCTGATCGTTATCCCGGCTATTGTAGGCTATAAATATTGGATTGCAGTTGTTGCCTTCGGCTTACTGTTGATCGCCAGCAAATAGTATACTTTGGGCCTCATCGTAAAAATACTCGTTGTTATTATAGGCTTTGCTCTGCTCACAGTACTTACACAAATTGGCGGGGTAGTGCTGTTGGTAACAATGGGAGTAATGGTATATGTGCAAAGGTCCTTACAAGCAAAGTGGCTGGCTCCGTTTTTATTCCTGGTAATTTTTAGTGTATTGTATAGTATATCTTCTCTGCTGATCGTACCTCCCGTAGCGAAGCACTTTGGGCGTGTACCCATGCCGTGGCAAGGTGACGTGCGGCCGTTAAATATAGCAACCTGTTTATTGAACCGACACTATGTAAAGCCGGCTTTGCGCGAAGCTGTTCTGGCCTCTGCTTCGGCTGTGCGAAAGAAATATCCGGGCACAGTGACAAATTACCTCGATGGCTGTTTCCCTTTTTATAACGGATTCCCGTTGATGCCTCATCTCAGCCATAATGATGGCAGAAAATTGGATATCGCTTTTTTCTATACGGACGTAAATGGAGTAAAGAGCGATGATAGTCCATCGTGGATAGGCTATGGAGTATATGAAGGTCCGCGTGAGCATGAAGAGGATTACCCGTTGCAGTGCAAGGCAAAAGGTTACTGGCAATACGGAATTCTGGAGCAGGTAGCATCACAGCGGAACAAGAACCGGTATAAATTCGATGCGCAACGTACGGCCTACCTGGTAAATGTACTCTCGAAGCAATCGGCTATTCACAAGATATTTATCGAGCCTCATTTGAAAACAAGACTTGCTTTATCATCTCCCAAAATTCGCTATCATGGTTGTCAGGCCGTTCGTCATGATGATCATATACATGTGCAACTATAGTATAATCAGTTTGATACTACTTTTTGTTGCAGGCGGAGCATCGAGTCTTGTGTAGTATAATCGCTTAGTTTGTTAAGCGGCACCCATTGAAGATCGTGCGATTCTTCGGTGATGATCAATGCTTCTGCAGGATCTGCCTCAAACAAAAAACGAACATCATAATGCCAATGCTCCGGAAAATCTTTGCGGGCCGGAATAATGTGTATATCGATATCAAATATACCGGGTGATAACAGTTTGAAATTTTTCAGTCCGGTTTCTTCCTGTGCTTCACGCAGGGCAACAGCAAAAACATTTTCATCACCATCCGCATGGCCGCCAGGTTGAAGCCACTTGTTCAGTTTGGCGTGATGTGTAAGTAACACCGATTGTTTTTGTGCATCTACAATCCAGGCAGAGCCCGTGATATGTCCGGGGAGATGATCGCGATGAAACGCACGCTCATGCTGCAACAGTTCAAGAAACTTCGCAGCGAAAGGTTGTTCTTCGTGATAGGGAGTGCTATAGGATTTCAACGCATCAGTGAGTGATGCGCGGGTAGAAATTATCTGGTCAGGTCGTACGATTGTTTGATCCATTGTATAACAGGCTTGGTAACATCGGCTGCATTCTCCAGGCGAGCCGCATGCCTTACTCGGTTCTTCGAGGTTTGCAGGGATACAAAGATGGGAAAAGCTTCTGTTTTTTCAGGAAGAAAAAAAGATATATCCAGGTATTTCTTTCGTGGCTTGATCGTCAGGAATACTCCTGTTTTTCAGCATGATATAGTCTTTGATAGGACTGACAGAGAACGGCCCGAACTTTTGCACGGCTTCGAGTATACAATTATATATACCGACTATATTTTCCGGTTGATTTTTTAATTGATCAGCGGCAATGGTGCGTTCGCAGTGATGCCGCTGATCGGTGTTCCGGAAACACGTCCACATGCTCTATTGAATCACAATCGTAACTTTGTTGATACGATTCGCTTCAAGCTTGCCGGTTTGTTCGCCACCACCCGTGTTATCTTTATCATCCTTGCGGGCGATTACATAGTAGGAGATGGCTTTCAGTTCTTTAAACTTTACAACACCTTTCGCATCGGTAGTGCCTTCTGCTACTGGATTTGTTTCTGCTTTATAGTCATCTTCCGTTTCAAAAAGTTGTACTGTTACACCTTGCTCGGTGTTACCCAGTTCGTTACGGATAGTGATGGAGATTTGTGTTTTGATCAATTGAAAACTGAGCGCAAATAACAGGAAGGTTGCAGCTGCAATAAATCGGATGGTTGTCTTCATAGGTACCTATAGCATTAATCGTGATACATTATTTTTCATGACGATCGGGCAATGCCTTTCATTCACGAATCAGTCATAAACAAAAAGGCTGCCGACTATATCGTCAGCAGCCCGAAGGTAAGCTTAAAGTTTGTTTAATGCACTACAAAAATGAAGAGCTCTGTCAGTCGTCAATTATTTCTTTGAGGTGTTGAGGCTGTCTATCTCCTGGCGGATATGCTTGGCATAATTTACTTTCCAGCTATCCAGGCGTTTGAGATGTGTATCCATACGCGTCAGAAAATCGGTGTAGTCACGACTATCTTTAGGCGACCATACTACTTCTGCCATGGCGCAGGCACGCGGATATACCATATACTCTACGTGATCGCTGGTAGGTATATATTCCGTCCACACGTTGGCTTGCGCACCAAGTACGTGTTTCGCTTCTTCCGCTGTAAGCTGCGATGGAACCGGCTCATACGAGTATACTATTTTCACAGGCAGGTATCCGCCTATAGCCAGTGGCTCGCTCTTGCTGGTGTCCTGGTAATGATCGAAGTAACACCACTTGCCGGGTGTCATGATCACATCGTGATTTTGTTTTGCAGCCGCTATACCGCCTTCTTCACCACGCCAGCTCATAACGGTAGCGTTAGGTGCAAGGCCTCCTTCCAATATCTCATCCCAACCAATGATCTGACGATTCTTGCTGTTGAGATATTTTTCGATGCGTTGTATAAAATAGCTCTGAAGCTCATGTGTATTTTTCAGCTTCTCGGCTTTCATACGCTTCTGGCAATGCGGACATTTCTCCCACTTTGTCTTTGGGCATTCATCACCTCCTATATGTATATATTGGCTTGGGAAAAGCTCTACTACTTCATCGAGTACGCCTTCCAGAAATTGAAATGTTTCTTCTTTACCGGCACAGAATACATCATCAAAAACTCCCCACGATTTAGCTGTTTCATAAGGGCCACCGGTACATCCTAAATTTGGATACGCGGCCAGTGCAGCCAATGCGTGTCCGGGTAATTCTATTTCGGGTATAACCGTTACGTAACGATCGGCTGCATACTTTACAATGTCTTTTACTTCTTCCTGTGTATAGTACCCGCCATAACGTTTGCCATCAAACTTGGCGCCTTCCCGTTGTGCTGTTCCGGCATGACCGATGGCAGTTTCTTTTCTATAGGCTCCGATCTCTTGCAGCTTCGGATACTTTTTTATCTCGATGCGCCAACCCTGGTCTTCTGTAAGATGCCAGTGGAAGCGGTTGAATTTATGATGCGCCAGCAGATCGATATATTTCTTGATAAAGTCAGGAGAGAAAGTATGTCGGCCTACATCCAGGTGAAGTCCGCGATAGGCAAAGCGAGGATAATCTGTAATCGTAACGAACGAAATTTCATTTCCACTCTCTGGTATTAACTGAAGCAAAGTTTGTGCACCATAAAAAAGTCCGGCACCGTTGTTAGCCTGGATGTTTATACCTTTATCATCCACCGTAAGTTTATAGCCTTCCTTCTGCAGTGTTGAATCTTCTACTGTATAAAGTGCTATCGTATTTTTATTATCAGAAAATTCAGAAACAACAGCATCTATACTTTTTGATTTTAGAAATGCTGCGAGTAGCTCACCAACATTTTTTTCATCAGCCGATTTTGCAATGATAGCAACAGATTTATCCAGATGTACATGATCATTTCCCGGTGTGATGGATACAGGCTTGGGTATAATAGCCGGTATATGTACTTCTTTGCCGGGCTCTTCTTTCTTTCCACACGCAGCTAATACTAGCAGCGCTGCGAAAGCATAGATTATTTTTTGCATGGTTGTAAAGATTGGTTTTATGTATACATAATTAGAAAAACAAACCCCAATAACCAACGAAAGCAGAAAGTGTGTCTGTGTGCCTGGGATGATTGGCGAGATGGCCGGAGGACTGG
>NZ_DATCSD010000014.1:0-20328 GCF_036568665.1 Ohtaekwangia sp.
TACTACCGGCCTTTGCTGTGGTGCCGGTGGAGCACAAATGTTTAAAGAACCAGAAAAAGGAAATAAAGACATAAATGTAGAACGCACGGAAGAGGCACTGGCTACCGGAGCCTCTACCATTGCCGTTGCTTGTCCTTTTTGCATGACGATGATGAGCGATGGTGTGAAAAATAAAGAGCGCGAAGCCGATGTAACGGTAAAGGACCTTGCAGAACTTATAGCTGAGGCTAACGGTTTAAAATAGAGCTCCTCTATTCCGGAAGCACTAAAACAAAAGGTTATGTACGTTTCATTCAACTCACTTCCTCCTTTATCACGAATATGGATTTATCAGTCCAATAAAAAATTCACATCGGCTGATATTCATACAATCTCACAGGCGCTTCAGTCGTTTACAGAAAACTGGAAGGTGCACGGGCAGCCTATGGAAGCATCATTCGAAATACGTTATGATCAATTTATTATTCTTGCCGCTAACGATCAGGCAAGTGGCTGCTCTATCGACAGCTCCGTGCGGATAATGAAAGACATCGGTGCGAGCATAGACACAGATTTTTTTGATCGAACCAAAGTTGCCTTCAAAACAGAAAACGAAATTGTTTTGCTTAACCTTGCAGACTTGAAGGCAAAGTATAGTGAGGGTATATGGAACCATCTTACACCTACCTTCAATAATCTGGTAGACACAAAATCAGGATTGGCCGAAAATTGGTTGGTGGCATCTGGTTCTACGTGGCTAAAACGCTATCTTCCACAGGAAACAATAGCGGGTTAAACCGGATAATTTGTAGCTTTAGCATTATTACAAAAGCGATATGAAGTCAGTATTTTTTTCGCTCATTACTTTGCTTCTCCTGGTAAGTGCGTGCAGTGTGGAGAAGAAAGCGAGGAAGGCATTCGCGGTGGGCAAATATCAAAACGCCATTGCACTCTATAAGAAAATGGGTAATAACCCGAAGGCTAATTTTTTTATTGCTGAGTCGTATCGCTTGTCTAACCGTTTGAAAGAATCAGAACAATTCTATTCGAAAGCCGGAGGAAGAGGTATTGATAAAGATACTATCCAATTCTATTATGCGCAGTCGTTAAAAGCTAACGCCAAGTATGATGAAGCAAGGAAACAATATGAAGCACTGGCCTCTTCAACGGAGAACAATGCGTTAAAGGATCGTGCGAGAGTTGAAATGAATGGCCTTGAATATCTTGCCAAGCTGAACGAAAAGCAGAGCTACTACAAAGTAAAAAACCTGGAGTCTATAAACACAGGTGCCAGTGAATATTCACCGGTATATCTCAATAGCGAATTATACTTTACCTCCTCGCGCGGTGATGGAAAAATATATGAAGCCGAAGGCAAACCATTTACGGATCTATATAAGGTAACAACAAAAGGTGCCAATGTCGATATCAATACTGTTGCCAAATTACCTTCCGGTATAAATGATGACGTGAGAAATGAAGGCTGCGTTACATTTACGCCCGATGGAAAAACCATGGTATTCGCCAAGGGTAATTCAGAAAAGAAAAAAGGTGGTGGTGCAGACGTAGACCTATATATATCGCGCTATAGAAATAATGTTTGGACGGAGCCTATTCCGGTAAACATTAACACACAGTTTAAAAATGAAAGCGATCCCGATGCGAAAAATTTCAGCTGGGATTCTACCCCAGCCTTTAGTCCCGATGGCAGAACACTCTATTTTGCTTCTAACCGAAAAGGTGGCTATGGTGGAACGGATCTTTACTCCGCACAAATGGATTCGCGCGGACGATTCACACGCGTAAGAAATTTAGGTCCTGAAATAAATACACCGGGAGACGAATTGTTTCCTTATGTGGCAGAAGATGCCAAACTATATTTTGCATCTGATGGACATCCGGGCTATGGAGGTCTGGATATGTTTGTTGTAAAACGCGCAAATGGAAAAACAGTAATTGAAAATCTTGGTCAACCGATGAATTCTGTTGGCGATGATTTCGGAATTTTTCTTTTCAAACCTGATCGCGGATTCTTTGCCTCCAACCGTGATGGCGGCCGGGGCGATGACGATATTTATACTTTTGTAAATGAAGATCCCAACTTAAAAGTCATCAATTACTATCTGCAGGGTGTAACGTATACTGAAGATAAAAATCAAAATCGCCAGGTACTTCCTAATGCAAAGGTTAGCCTGTTGGATGCGAAGGGTGATGTTATGCAAGACTATACCACAGGCAATGATGGTAAATTCCTGTTCCGAGTATACGAAAATGAAGATTATAGTCTTGTAGGTGAATCAGACGGCTACCTGGTGAAGCGCCAGTTATATACTATGCGAGGCAAAGGTGTAGACCCTACTACGCTGAAAGATCTTATCACAACCATTACATTAGATACAGTCGTTGTGCTCGACAAGATCGAGATCAACAAGATCTTTATTCTTGAAAATATTTACTATAACTTTAATAAGAGCGATATCCGTCCGGATGCAGCAAAAGAACTGGATAAGCTTGTTCAATTGCTGATTGACAACCCGGAAATTAAAATCGAATTGGGATCACATACAGATAGTATCGATACCGAAGATTACAACCAGCGACTTTCTCAGAGACGTGCTGAGTCTGCTGTGAATTATATTGTTCAACACGGTATATCTCCCGACCGATTGGTGGCAAAAGGTTATGGTGAATCAAAACCTATAGCACGAAACACAAATCCGGATGGTACCGATAACCCACGTGGTCGTGACAGAAACCGTAGAACGGAATTTAAGATCCTGGAAGTAAATGCTGTTGCCAAGCCTATCGAAGACACCGAACAGGATGAGGAGGACAAGTACTTCAAAGACAATTGATCCGGACTATTAATTAAGATTTACTTTCAAAAAACTTAACAGGATGTGTCACAGCATCCTGTTTTATTTTTCATTTCTTTACAATGGACCTAAATATATATGGAGATGAAAATAAACCATGTCTTTTTCCTAAGCATAATAGTTGCACTTACCACCGGCTGCACACCGAAGAAAACTACTGACAAAAAACTTCACGAACCTGTTGCAGACCTTTTTGATGTTTCGTTAAAACCATTTTATCATGGTGTTGCTTCGGGTGATCCTTTACAAGATCGCGTTATACTCTGGACGCGTGTTACTCCGGATGATTCTGTCTCGGAGATTTCTGTTCGCTGGGAGATAGCGTCCGATGAAAATTTCTCTTCTATCGTGAAATCAGATTCTCTCAAGACAGATCCTTTGCGTGATTATACTGTTAAGGTAGATGTAGATGGTTTACAACCGAATCAACACTACTATTATCGTTTCCATGCACTCGGCAAAACTTCACAAACAGGCCGAACCAAAACACTTTCAGCCGATGCACTTGATAGTCTCAAGCTGGCTATTGTAAGCTGCAGCAACTGGGAGTTTGGTTATTTTAATGCTTACAATATTATAGCCGGTAAAGAAGTTGACGCCGTTGTTCACCTCGGAGACTATATATATGAATATGCTACAGGTAAATATGGCGATACAACCATTGGCAGAATACATCTTCCCAAACACGAGATCATTTCTTTACAGGATTACAGAACGCGCTATTCTCAATATCACCTGGACGAAGGATTACGAAAAGTAGAGCTGCGACATCCATTCATTACCATTTGGGATGATCATGAAGTTGCCAATAATGTATATACCAGCGGAGCACAAAATCATCAGCCGGAGGAAGGAGATTTTAATCAGCGTAAAGCTGCTGCCAAGCAAGCCTATTACGAATGGCTTCCTATACGTGAAGGCAACAAACACTATCGTTCTTTTACTTTCGGAAAGTTAGCCGATCTGATCATGCTGGATGAACGACTCGAGGGGCGCACGGTGCAGGCAGACAGTGTTACTGATCCTAACTTTGAAAGTGATAAACGCAGTATGCTGGGAGCGGAACAATTACAGTGGTTTGAAAACTCATTAAAAAACTCCAAAGCAGCCTGGAAAATTATAGGCAACCAGGTACTCTTCTCCGATCTGGACATTACGGGAATGTACAAGAATGGCATGCCCAAAAATCTGGATGCGTGGGATGGTTATCCGGCCGAGAAAAAACGTCTCGAACAATTTATACTTCAGAGCAAGATTGAAAATTTGATTTTTGTTTCCGGGGATACACATGCTTCATGGGCCATCGAAACAATGATGGATAACAAGGATAAATCTAAAAAGAAGCAAGCTATCGCTGTGGAGTTTGGTACTACGAGTATATCGTCAGGCAATGGCAATGAAGGTAATCCTGAAGACTCTGTAAAAGCAAAAGAAGTAAAACTCATGAAGTTGAATCCGCATGTTAAGTATGTTAACAACCGCGATCATGGATATCTTCTTTTAACACTATATCCACAACACGCAAAAGCAGAGTGGTTTTATGTGGAGACGTTGCGCACAATTGATAATAAAGAAATACTTGGAAAGAAATATACTGTTGAAAAAGATAAGTATATACTTCAGTAGATTTTCTCATTGACAAATATTGAAAAGGTTGCAGAAATTGCAACCTTTTTTTGTTTGCTATAGCTAAACGATGGCACGGTGCTTGCGTTATTATAAGAAACAACTGTTCTTATGAAAACGCTGCTACCTGTGCTGTTGCTGGCCTCTTTGAGTGCCTTTGGTTATGATTCTGGTATTGCGATTCAAACGGAAGATGGTACCAGTATATTAGTTTCAGTTAACGGAAAACTTTATAATAAACAACCTGGCAAAGTTGTGCGCGTGCGAAGTACACCGGGGCTATTTCATCTGGAAGTAAAAGTTCTTAATCCGTGGAATAAGCAGTGGTATATAGTTCGTAAAAACATCCATGTAGAGAAAGGTTATGAATTTCAATACAAAGTTATTTTTATCAACAAGCTCAAGCCTGAGATTCTAGAAGTGAAAAAGTATCCTATATATTCAAGATACTTTCTTAATCCCAATCTATACAATCGACATCCGGTCTCGTAAAGGCTTTTTATTTACGCGACTTTGTAAGAATTACTATGAGTAATACAATTGCCAGGATTGTAAAGAAGCTGTGATTCCAAAAAATGAAAGGAAAGTGGAAGTTCCAATCAAATATCCAACCGATCAGGCCTCCTATAGCTCCGAATATACCACCGATAATTCCTCCGATGGCACCAATAACGCCTCCGAAGATTCCGATGATCAATCCGAGTAATCCGCCCAGTATACCTATCCAAAAAGGAAACGACAATACTAACAACACTGCAATCAGAACAGTAGTGGTTGAAGAATTTGAGCTACGTGTTTGCATAGGTGAGGAATTTATGTGTTACAGTAAATCCTATGGCAAAAGCCTTACCTGTTTTATGAAAGCGTGAAAATGAGCTCTAAATAAAGATTTCGTTTTCTATCAGCACATCTTCTGTCAAATTCTGAACAATGTCTTTTACAAATGTGAACACTTGCCAACTTTACTGAAAACGGAAAAGGCCGGGATCGCTCCAGGCCTCTTCACAGTTTAGGTTAAGGTCTAAAATTTTTACCTGTATATCAGAAAGGATACTCACCCTTCTCGATTATATAGTTTGCTATTTTTCTTCGGGCTTCTTTAAGATTGTATGCATCAATCTTGGTAAAGCGCTTCAATCCCATCAACATCAGGCGCTGTTCATCACCTTCTGCAAAAGAAGCAATGGCTTCGCGCCCGGCAGCTGCACCCTTGTTGATGGCATAATGTAAATATACCATGGCGAGTTCTTTTTGAATCTCTACAGCCTTTTCTCCTTTTTGTTGGATCAGCTTTTCAACACGCAACAAAACAGATTCGGCTACATAGGCTTCGATCAGAATATCGGCCATGTTCATAATGATCTCCTGTTCATCGGAGAGCTTCATCATAAATTTCTGTACAGCAGCACCGGCAATCATCAAGCCCGCTTTTTTCAGGTTAGCTAATGCTTTCTTCTCTTTTACAAAAATTCCTTCTTCTTCACTCGCACCAAAATCAGGTATAGCAAGCAATTCTTTTTGTACCGCCATAGCAGGAGACATCAGGTCGATTGTTCCTTTCATAGCGCGCTTCAACAGCATATCGATTGTAAGCAGACGGTTAATTTCGTTCGTTCCTTCGAATATTCGATTGATACGTGCATCACGGTAAGCGCGATCCATAGGTCCCTCCGCAGAAAATCCCATACCTCCATATACCTGTACACCTTCATCGGTTACATAGTCGAGCACTTCAGAACCATGTACTTTCAGTATAGCACATTCTATGGCAAATTCTTCCAGCGCTTTCAGACGAGCTTTAGAAGAATCCAGTCCACCTGATACAAAAGCATGGTAAGCATCATCTATATTTTGACTGGCACGATAGTGTGCGGACTCTGATGCAAAAATCTTTACCGCCATCTCGGCAAGTTTATATTTGATAGCGCCAAACGAAGCGATCGGTACATTAAACTGTTTACGTTCATTCGCATAACGTGTAGCTAAAGTTGCGGTTTGCTTGCTACCACCCAATGCTGCTATACCTAATTTGATACGACCGATGTTGAGAATGTTTACCGCGATCTTAAATCCATTCTCGCGTTCGCTCAACATATTCTCCACCGGAACTTTACAATCGTTGAAAAATATCTGACGAGTGGATGATCCTTTGATACCCATCTTCTTCTCTTCTTCATTCATGGTAATTCCACCGAAAGCTTTCTCTACAATGAATGCGCTCAGATTTTTGTCGTTATCAATTTTTGCAAACACGACATATATATCAGCGAAACCACCATTAGTGATCCACATCTTCTGTCCGTTAATGATGTAGTGTTTACCGTCTGCACTCAGCACTGCTTTGGTTTTTCCACTATTAGCATCCGATCCTGAATCCGGTTCGGTAAGACAATAAGCCGCTTTCCACTCACCAGTGGCTAGCTTAGGAATATACTTTTGTTTTTGTGCATCATTACCGTAGTATAGAATAGGTAACGTACCTATACCGGTATGCGCAGAAAGCGCAACAGCAACGGAGTGACCAGCACCGATAACTTCTGCTACGAGCATCGTTGTATTGAAGTCCATACCAAATCCTCCCAGCTCAGTCGGTACAGATGTACCCAATAAACCAAGCTCACCTGCTTTATCCAGAATAGAAGGCATGAGCTGTGGATTTTTCATAGAGTCAATTTCATCCAGGCGCGGCCACACTTCTTTTGCAAGAAAGTCTTTGCACTGCTGCTGGATCATGCGCTGCTCTTCATTAAATTCTTCAGGGATAAAGATGTCGCTGGCGGCTGTTTCGCGGATCAAAAATTCGCCACCTTTAATAGCGTGTTTGGTTTCTGTTGCCGTGCTCATAGTTTTTAGATTTTGCGATGAGATTTGTAAAACAGTTTTACGCTAAGTCTCACCGAGGTTTTTTAAATTTCTTTTATTCGTTTCTCATATAACTCGTTCAACAGTTAGTACTAACAGTAAAGTGCTAACTGAGCAATTCGTAAATACCCGCCACTCCCTGGCCTCCGCCTACACAAGCTGTTACCATTCCATATTTTTTCTTTTGCCTGCGCAATTCATTAAAGAGCTGTACTGATAATCTCGCTCCTGACGAACCTAACGGATGGCCTACTGCTATAGCACCTCCATTCACATTGAGTTTTGTTCTATCTATACCGAGCTCTTTTACTACTGCGAGTGATTGTGCAGCGAACGCTTCGTTCAATTCGAACAGATCTATATCGTCTAATTTCAGGTCGGCAATTTTCAAAGCTTTTGGTATAGCTGCTACAGGCCCGATTCCCATAATGCGAGGATCCACTCCGGCAACTGCGTAACTTACCAGTCTTGCTATAGGCTTTAGGTTTAATTGCTTCACCATTCGTTCAGACATTACCACTACGAAAGCAGCACCATCTGATGTTTGAGAAGAGTTACCGGCCGTTACCGTTCCACCGGCAGCAAAAACCGGTTTCAGTTTAGAAAGTCCTTCTACAGTTGTATCGGCACGTATGCCTTCATCTTTGTCTACGATAAACTCTCTCGTTTTCTTTTTCATGTTCTCATCTACATATACTTCTTTCACTGTGATGGGAACAACTTCATCTTTAAACTTACCTTCTTTCCAGGCTGCCGCAGCTTTCATGTGCGATTCGTATGAAAATTGATCTTGCTCTTCGCGCGATATCTTGAATTGCTTGGATACTTCTTCTGCAGTAAGACCCATACTGGTGTAGTATGTCGGGTGATCTTTCGCGATCGTATAATTCAATGCTGTTTTGAAACCCATCACTGGCACTAGCGACATCGACTCTGTTCCTCCGGCTATAATTACATCGGCCTGGCCGGCATGTATACGAGCACTGGCTATAGCAATGGTTTCAACCCCCGATCCACAGTAACGATTTACTACCATACCCGGAGTATCTATACCTAAAGCAAGCAATGAGATCATTCTTCCCATTTGCATACCTTGTTCTGCTTCGGGCACAGCATTACCCACTATAAGATCATCAACCATTTTATTCTCAAGTCCAGGAACAGACTTCACCAGATGCCTGATCACATCGGCAGCCAGATCATCAGGTCTTGTAAAACGAAATCCACCTTTCTTTGCTTTTCCAACACCGGTACGAAAACCGGCAACTATATATGCATCCATAGTTTTAATGTTTTAGTTTCTAAGAGGCTTTCCCCCTGTGAGTATAGATTGAATTCTTTCCAATGTTTTCTTTTCTCCTGTAAGAGAAACAAACGCTTCACGTTCGAGATCCAATAAATATTGCTCGCTTACTTCCTGCGGTTGCGATAGATCTCCGCCACACATTACGTTCGCGATCCAACGTGCAATCTTCATATCGTGATCGCTGATATAATTACCCATGCGCATACCTTGGACGCCAGCCAGGAAGAGTGCCATACCGGTGCGACCTTGTACTTTAATATTCTTTGCCGGAACGGGCATGGTATATCCTGCATCAGCGAGTTCGATCACTGCGGCTTTCGCATCCAGGATCTGACGATCTTTGTTAACCGAGATTCTGTCTTTACTTCTTAGTATACCCATGTCGCGCGCCTCTTCGGCAGAAAGAGCAACTTTAGCAGTAGCTATATTCATAAACGCATTTTGCAATGCATTCAATTCCACATCACCTTCTTCAAGTGCATCACTTACGCGCTTAGTAAGTTCTTTGGTTCCTCCTCCACCCGGAATCAAACCAACGCCTACTTCAACAAGACCTATATATGTTTCAGCTGCAGCTTGTGCGAGATCGGAGTGTAATGTCATTTCGCATCCTCCTCCTAATGTTCTGCCTTGTGGAGCCACCACAACAGGAACAGAAGAATAGCGAATGCGCATAACAGAATTTTGGAATTGACGAACCATAAAATCAATCTCATCATATTCCTGTTCTATAGCAAACATGAATACAAGACCAAGATTTGCTCCCAACGAAAAGTCAGCTCCCTGGTGGCCAACCACAAGACCTTTATAATCTTTCTCTGCCAGATCGATGGCTTTATTCAAACCTTCCACAACAGAGCTGCCCAATGTATAGCTCTTGCTATGCCATGAGAAGTTGATCACACCATCGCCCAGATCAGTAACTTTTGATTCTGCATTTTTCCAGACAACATTGTTACTCAGGTTTTCGAGAATGATAAATTCTTCTTTACCCGGTATATTTTTATAGGTCTTCGATGCTATATCATAATATTGACGTTTGCCGGCTTCAACTCTATAGAAAGATTTGTTACCGGAAGCGATCATATCATAAACCCACTGCGCAGGTTTATAGCCTGCTGTTTCCATTCCCTGTATAGCCTTCTCAACACCAACAGCATCCCACGTTTCGAAAGGACCAAGTTCCCATCCGAAACCTGCACATACAGCATCATCAATTTTATATAGTTCGTCTGCTATTTCAGGTATACGGTTGCTGGCATATTGAAAGAGTCCGTAAAAAGCATCGCGATAAAAATCTCCGGCTTTATCTTTTCCTGCAAGCAGAACTTTGAAACGATCCTTCAGATTGTCGATCGTCTTCGTTGTTTCCAGCGTAGCAAATTTTGCTTTTGCCTTTGTTTTATACTCGAGTGTTTTCAGATCAAGCGTAAGGATTTCCGTTTCTCCTTTCGCATTCTTCGATTTTTTGTAAAAGCCCTGACCGGTTTTATCTCCCAACCATTTATTTTTTTCGAGCTGATTTACAACATCGGGTAACTTAAACATCTCACGACCTTCATCGTTTGGCAGAGCAGCGTATAGATTGTTCGCTACTTTTACCAAGGTATCCAAACCAACAAGATCAGAGGTTCTGAATGTTGCCGACTTTGGTCTCCCGATTACAGGGCCGGTAAGTTTATCGATCTCATCTACATTAAGATCGAACTTGCGCATGGCATCGATAACTTTCAGCAATCCCCAAACGCCTACTCTATTTCCTATAAATGCAGGAGTATCTTTACAAAGCACAGTGGTCTTTCCTAAATATAGGTCGCCATAGTGCATCAGGAATTTTACTACTTCCGGATCGGTATGTGACGTAGGGATGATCTCAAATAATTTGAGATAGCGTGGCGGATTGAAGAAGTGGGTGCCGGCAAAGTTCTTTTTAAAATCATCGCTTCTTCCTTCTGCCATCAGGTGTATAGGAATGCCCGAGGTGTTTGAAGTAACGAGTGTACCTGGCTTGCGGAATTTTTCCACTTGCTCATATACTTTCTTCTTGATATCCAGATTCTCAACTACAACTTCAATAATCCAGTCATAGTCTTTGATTTTCGACATATCGTCATCAAAATTTCCGAGACTGATGCGCGAAATAAATCTCTTGCTATAGATCGGTCCCGGACTTGATTTGATCGAACGATCGAACGAACTCTGTACAATGCGATTCTTTACGGCTTTACTTTCCAGCGTAAGACCTTTTGCTTTTTCTTCATCTGTTAATTCTTTCGGAGCGATGTCGAGAAGAATTACCTGGCAGCCAATGTTGGCAAAATGACAAGCAATGGCAGATCCCATTACTCCTGAACCTAAAACTGCAACTTTGCGAATAGAACGTTTCATACTATATGTTTTGATGAATTCGCGCGTAGATGTCACGCATGCGCACGAAGTTAATTCTCTAGTTTTTCGTAAATGTTATTTCTTTCTATGATCTGATTTATATCCTGCAATACTTCAAAGAATACAGCCAGCTTATCTTGATCAATCTTCTGCCGTACTACATTATTAAATTGAAGAACGGTTTGTCGCGATACTTCTTTCTTTGTTTTACCCAACGGTGTTAAAAAAATTCTCACCGATCGCCTGTCAACAGGATCGGGTTCGCGGTAAATAAGTTTTTTTTCTTCCATGGCCTTGAGCATGCGCGTAAGACTTCTTGCTTCAAGCCCCATGAGCGGTGCTATTTTCGTTGCCGCGGTTCCTTCTTCGGAGTGTATATTTAGAAGAACAAATCCAATCGAAGTAGTAATATCATATTTACCCGCCTGCTGATTATACATGCGGGCAATAGCATGCCATGCTGTCTTTATATGATGATCGACTGTTTCTTCCCTACGCATACGTTTGAATCGGGGAAAGCGAAGGTATAAATTTTTTGTTATGCATGCAGAGTATTTTGAGGAATATTTTTATAGCAGAGAAAACTGCATCTGCGTAGTGATTTAAGCGTTTTTACCAAACGGGCCTTGCCGCTTCGCGATTTTGGCGGCCTTTAATTCCTTCTAGTGAATCGCCTAATTCTGTACGACAACTGTCTGCCAACAACGAAAGCCGCTTTACAACGTCTGGAAATAGATTTACTACATTTTTCGTTTCGCTAACGTCCTCTTCTAAATTATAGAGTTCAAGAGTCGCAGCATTTATATCGTATTTCGCAGGAATACCATCTTTACCTCCCGGTCGTCCATTCAATGAGCGATATTGATGTGGAAAATATAGTTTCCATTTGCCTGAGCGAATAGCCTGAAGTTCATTTTGATTATAGTAGAAGAAATATGCTTCCTGCGGATGCACCTTTACCTTACTTGTAATAAATGGCCACATATTTTTTCCGTCAATTATGTTTGTTGGTAACGCTGATCCGGTAATCGCTGCTAGCGTAGGCAGTATATCCAGATTCATCATCGGTGACTTGATTACTTCTCCGGCTTTTAATTTACCTGGCCAACGCATAATGCAAGGAACGCGAACGCCACCTTCCCAAACGGTTCCCTTTCCTTCACGCAACGGTTGCGCTAAGCCTGATTGATTGCCGTAACTCAACCACGGACCGTTATCGGATGTAAAGATGACAAGTGTATTTTTATCAAGGTGATTTTGGCGGAGTGTTTTCACGATCTCACCAACAGACCAATCAATCTCTTCAATCACATCACCGTACAATCCTTGCTTTGATTTCCCTTTAAATTTATCAGAAACAAAAAGAGGAACGTGCGGCATGTTATGCGCGAGGTATAAAAAGAAGGGATGATCCTTTTGATCCGCTATAAATTTTACTGCGCGCTTTGTGTACTCTGTTGTTAAAAAACGCTGGTCGCTCTCGATAGAATCTATAGCATGATCATTTTCAATAATCGGAAGCTTGCCAAAAAGGTGTGGTATTTCTGCATGTTTGTTCCACATATCATTGGAGAACGGCACACCATAGTATTGATCGAATCCCTGATGAACCGGAAGATAATCGGGATGATCTCCGAGATGCCATTTTCCGATCATAGCAGTTTTGTAATTCTTCTGTTTTAAAATTTCTGCGATTGTTACTTCATTAAGATCGAGGGCAACTTTTGATTTTGGAAAAAGTGCGCCATGTATTCCAACGCGATTAGGATAACACCCGGTGAGCAGCGCAGCACGTGAAGCAGAACAAACTGGCTGTGCCGCATAGAAACTTGTAAAGCGAACACCTTCTTTTGCTAGCTTGTCGATGTTGGGTGTTGCAAATTCTTTTGCGCCATAACATCCCAGATCACTATAGCCCTGATCATCGGTATAAATAATAATGATATTGGGTTGAGATGGCTGTGCCTGAAGTCGCAGCGACAAGAAAGCCAGCAGTATAAGAAGCGACACTTGTATTTTTGCCATTGTTGAAAATTAAAGATCCGGATGGAATTCAAGCAACTTTTCGAAAATTATAGAAAGCCGGGAAAAGTAAAAGTTATTTCTTTTCGGCCTAAGCGATTGGAAGCTGTACGGTTTGTTTCTGAGATTCTGGCTATAAAAGATAAAGGCCTTGAAGGCGATCGGTACAAAAATACAGGAGGCGCGCGACAGGTAACATTAATTCAGGCCGAACATCTGGATGCTATTGCTTCTTACCTGGGTCGCGAAAAAATAGATCCGGCACTCACCCGAAGAAATATCGTAGTTGAAGGTATTAATCTCCTTGCGCTAAAAGGTAAACAATTTCGAATAGGCGAAGCTTTGTTTGAATATTCAGGAGAGTGTCATCCCTGTTCACGGATGGAAGAGAGTTTCGGACCCGGTGGATATAATGCCATGCGCGGTCATGGAGGAATTACTGCTAAAGTAATTGAAGGTGGACTGATAAAAGAGGGTGATGACGTAATCCCTTTATAAAGTATCAAGTACTGTTTTAGCATGATTTGTAACATTTTGCATTAAATTTTTTCTTCAAAGCCTATTTATTCCCAGCTGTGATTGAAATTTTTTAATAGAATATTTCAGACTTGAAATATTTAAATGGATCATTATGATCTATGATTATCAACAAGATGTTAAACAAATCACGCATAAAAGAGTAGTTATACCAAAAACGAAAAAACGCATTCTACTGTACTGTTAACTCATTTTTACTAATGCTTGTGATATTTTTTTGACTTTCGAGTTGCCCGCAAAAAACAATTATATTTGGGTGGGTTAATCTCGACTGTTATATGAAAAGGCTTTACATCTTCATTTGCTTGCTTTTGGCGAGCAAAGCGTCTCTTTTTGCTCAGTTGTCTGGCACCGTTACGGTTGGAGCTACCGGTACATATCCTGATCTCACCAGTGGCAGCGGGCTTTTCAACGCGATCAATACACAAGGATTAAACGGGAATCTCTTTGTCAACATCGTTTCTGATATAACCGAACCTGGCACAATCAGTTTAAACCAGCGCACAGAGTTTGGCGGTCCTTTTTTATTAACCATTCGGCCGAATACAAATGTGATGCGAACCATTACAGGTTCTGTTGGAAGTGGTTCTGCATTGATTCGTTTTACCGGTGCTGATCGGGTTATTATTGATGGAAGAGATCCTTCGAACAGCACGTTTGATTATACGAATCGCTACCTGACTTTTTCAAACACGCACGAGAATGCTGACATTGATGCGGGAGCTGGTGTCGTTCCTGCCGGAGAAGGAATCGTTTTTAGCTTTTCTGGTGGAGCAATTGACAATTCTCTTCGTTCATTAATCATTGAGGGAAGTGATTACAATGTAAATCGTGGTGTTGTTGTTTTTGGTGGTGGTGGTACTATCGGTAACAACAATATCGTAATTGAATATTGTGATATAAAAAATTCGAACTATCGTCCATCAAATGGGCTATACTCTTCGGGTTCTTCGCTAACTATTCCTAATCAAAACAACATTATTCGTAATAACCGGTTTTATGACTTCTTTTTTGGATCTGTTGTAAATTTTGGCCGCGGAATTTTTCTGAGCACAAACAACGATAACTGGACGATTGAAAATAATTCCATCTATCAAACCAGCTCAATTAGCAGCACGGCCAATAAAGATATATACGGTATACACATCACCAGTGCCGGAACATTTTATATCAACAACAACTATATTGGTGGCGACAGTCCGTTAGCAGAAATAACAAGTAATCCGTGGACCTCTTCCAATAGCTCGAATTATATACGTTCTCGTTTACTTTGGGTTGATCCTGGTGCAGGCAATACTGTTACAGCAGAAATTTCAGGAAATACAATTACGAATATTTCTTCTTCAAACACTTCATCATCGGCCGACATTCTATTGGCAGGTATATATACCAATAACTGTAACTGTACAATTGAAGATAATTTTATTGGCGCGAAAACTGATGGCACCGGAAATATAACGGTAAGTGACGATAATGTAGGCGGAACTGTCTCAGGAATTATAACAGCCGGGACACAACCGGTAACTATACAGCGAAATACGATTCAGAATTTTTCCGTTACTAGTACAGCGTCTGCCCCATCAACCTCTGTGCTTTTTCGAGGTATAAATATTGACGTAACGAGCAGTACTTATTCAACTGTTCTTAAAAATATTATAGTAAAAAATTCTGTAACGAGTAAACCTGCTACTGTTCAAAATATATTCTCGGGTATCAACTGCGGCACATCGGGAGTAAAGGCCAACATCACAAAAAATCAAATCGGGTCGTTAACTGATAATACTCTTGCCAATACTGTATCCTTGAGTGCTTGTATAACTTGTCCGGCTTCGTATGAGATCAACGGGATTAATGTAAATACCACCAATAATGCCAGTCTTGTTGATAAAAATAAAATAGGTTATATAAATATCTCCGGAGCAACTACGGTAGATCACATGGTTGCCGGTATACATGCTGGCGCCAATGTTTCGACGGTTCAACGAAATACCATTTGTAATTTAACAAGCTCGTCAGACTATACCTCTATTGCTGGCATTCAAATTGGAAGCTCTTCAACAAACCTGAGCGTTGTAAATAATATGATAACCCTCGGAAATAGTATAACTGCCGATGTTAAGATCTATGGTATACATAATAACGCGAACAATACATCTACACTTTCTGTATGGGCAAACTCAAGTGTGATAACCGGTACAAGCAGTGGCGGTAATACGGATGAGACTCTTAGTTTTTACAGAGATGCTACTTCGCCTGTTAATCTTAGCACGAATATATTTTTTAATAATCGAACCGGTGGCGGCAATCATTACGCTATAGGAACTTCAAGCAGTTCTAATTTTACTTCTGCTTCATCTGACTATAATTTGTTATACTCCAATAATTCTTCAACAACCGGACTCATCAGTTCAACAGCTTATGATTTTGCTACGTGGCAGACATTGGTTGATGCTAATTCAAAATTTTCAGATCTTGGTACGGTAGCTTCTGCTCCCAATGGAAAATTTGTTTCTCTAACAGATGGCGATTTGCGTATACCGGAAGATGGATCTGTTGTCGTTGATAATAATATTGTTGATCAGGGTGCAGCGGTAGTAACAGAAGATATTGATGGCGCGCAACGATTAAACATTCCGGATATTGGTGCAAGTGAAGTATTGATCACCTGGCAAGGCGGAACATCGGGAAGTGAAACGGATTGGTTCACTGCATCAAATTGGTCTGGTTCTGTTATACCTTCTTGTGGTGTTCGCGACAGAATCAAAATTCGCAACACAACGTATCAACCGGTTATATCATCAGCTGTCACTGTAAAAGAACTTGTTATTATTGAAGATGCTTCCGTTACACTAACAGGCAGTGGCAGCCTCGATCAATGTTCTGACGGTATATCTCCTTACGGTATTGTTGTTAATGGTATGCTTACTGTTTCCGGAAGTCAGTTCATAACACTCATCGGTAATTTTACACAAAACAATACTTTCAATCCTGGCACTGGTACATTAATTTTTAATGGATCAAACACGCAGCAATTATTGGGAGACGATCAATACGAAGTATATAATCTTGTAATTGATGGAGGTTCCGCAAAAAGTGTGTCGCAAAATGTTGTAGTTGATAATGTGATGACATTTACGAATGGTATTGTTAACACAGTAAGTGCGGGCCATATTATTTTCGGAACATCCGGTTCACATACCGGAGCGAGCGATGCATCGCATATCTCCGGACCGGCAGGAAAGCAAACTAATTCTATTTCCAGCTTTACTTTTCCCGTTGGAAAAAACGGTATACTCCGGCCGCTTTCAATTGCAGCATCAAACACACCTTTAACAACATTCACAGCAGAGTATTTTCCCGTGAGCGCTCTGACTACTTACGGCTCCTCACAAGACGGAACTCTTCAAACGATAAGTGATGAAGAGTATTGGATATTGAGTCGTTCAGGTATAACTGATGCATCTGTTACACTTACCTGGAATGCAACAAGTGGTGTCTCAGCAAATGCAGGGAGTCCTGGTCGTGCTGACTTACGTGTTATCCGGTGGGACGGATCGCGCTGGGTAAATCACAGTGGTAATTCTATCACAGGCACACAAAGCTCTGGTTCTGTTACCAGCGATCTGATCACAGCATTCAGTCCCTTCACGTTAGGCTCTGAAGATCCGGCCAATCCTCTCCCGGTAAATCTCAAAAGTTTTCAGGCATACGTTGTTGGCAATCGCGTGAAGCTTGTCTGGACAACAACCTCCGAAAGTAAAAATGATTATTTCACGATAGAAAATTCCAAGACCGGTGAAGTATTTCAAGGTTTATTAAAAGTAGCAGGTAACGGCAACACTATCTCTGAGCATACTTATATAGCTTGGGATAATAATCCGTATAGCGGACTTTCCTATTATAGATTAAGACAAACCGATTGGGACGGTCTTTCAAAAACATTTAAACCTGTTTCAGTACAAATAGATGAAGCTTCATCCAAACCATCTTTATCATTGTCGCCTAATCCGGTTCAAGATGATGAATTTTCTGTTTCACTTCAGTCATTTGGAAATAGCAAGAATATTCAGCTGACGATCATTGATATGTCGGGATATGAATTGGCATCAAAAGAAATTGTTACCGATGAACAGGGAGAAGCCGAAATTTCGTTTACAAATGAATTTCCCAATGGCGTTTACATTGTGAAAGCCTGTAATGGCGTGAGATCTGTCGCACAGAAAATTGTACTGGCACGATAAATATTTTCAGGCATACACGTTTTCGTAGGTTGCCAATTTTTCTTTCAGATATTTTATTTCTTGTTGTAGTTCGTGACGTTGCCGTTCCATAGCTTCCTGTGTTGCCTGCAGCTCTTCGGCATTCTGACGCATTTCTTCATCTTGCTGGAGAAGTGCATTTGCCTGCTGTCGCGATTCAGCCAACATTTTCTGCGTTTCGATTGTCACCTGTTTATTAGAAAGAATAGCGGCAATGTGCTCGGCACTCTTTTCCATAAATTCAATTTTATATTGTTCAAAAAGATTGAATGATGCTACTTCTATCACGCCCATAACATCTTCACGAACTTTTAGCGGAACGATGAGTATACTTCTTGGAGTGGCTTCTCCTAAACCTGAAGTAATTTTGATATAGTCGCGCGGCACTTCCTTCAGATAAATTGTTGACTGCTCCATGGCACACTGACCGATCAAGCCTTCGTTTATAGCAAATTTTTGCGTTTCGTATTTCTTCTTGCCATAGGCATACGTTGCTATACGTTCGAGAAATTTCTCGCTTCCCCCTTGGCGAACTATATATAGCGCTCCCTGATTGGCATCAGTATAGGTAACAAGATGCTTCAGAATTTTATCACCCAGTACATCGAGTGCTTCGGACTCATTTTTTATTATGTCATTAAATTGTGCAGAGCCCTGGTTCGTCCAGTTTATTCGCGATTGCCTTTCTTCGGCCTCCTTTAATTTTTTTTGCATACTGATGATGGATTGTGCCAATACATCGTTGTTAAATCGCTCATCGTATGTAGCATCTAATTTCCCTGTTCCTAATTCTGTGGCAAAGCCCGTAGCAACTTTGAGTCGATCAATAAATTGATTGAAAGCTTCTTTCGTCTGACCGATTTCTTCTGAAGTACGAACTGCCATTTTCTCCGGGAAAAATCCATTGGCAAGTTCAAGCATGGCTGTTCGAATTTCTTTGATAGATTTTGTTAACAAATTCGCATATACTACTGCGAGCAGAAAGCCGGTAATGATCTGGGCAAAGAAAACAATGAACAATACTATTTTGGTACGGATAATCTGCAGGCCATTTTTTTCCTTGATCGTTGTCCGGAATGTTTCGATCTGTGGTTTTATTCGAACAAAATTCTGAAGTATTTTTCCTTTTATACCTTCCTGATCTTTTAGCCCAATCATCTTTTCAATATTTACCACATCGTTGAATTGAGTTTTATACTCATCTACATTCTTAATCAACTCTTCAGGAGCCTCTTGTTGTCTGAGCTCTTCTTTAAATTCATCAATGTGATCGTTAAATTCTTTTTGATACTTCAAATCCTTTCGAAGGAAGAAATCTTTTTCATGTCTTCGAAGTGTCAACATCGAAACCTTGTTATAAGGGTACGATGAGTTTTCTACTACATGAATTGCTTTTCGCAGAGAGCCTTCCAAACCATAGTCTTTAAAGCCACGCGTTTTCAATAAATCAACCAATGTCGAAAATTCATGTTGAATACTGTCGAGCGTTGTTGTTAGTGCCCCAGTAAGATGAGCTGTGCTTTCGATCTCCATTGAGTCCGATTTTTTTATACTGTTAATAATCGTTTTTGCATTCTGAATGCTGCTGTTGAATTTATCGGTCGAAACATCGCGTTGGTCTTCCAGAAAGGATTTCGATTTATATCCTTCGTAAATAAATTCTTTGGTGGCGAGATCTATATTCTCTAAATGAAGTTTAAGGATATCGACCTGCTCATTAATGTCTTTGTACTCAATGATGCGGTTAATCGAAATGATCGAGAGTGCGATCAGCATAACAGACATGAGCAGAATAGAACCAAATGCCGAGAGTAACTTGGCGCGTATGCGCAAGCTCAACACAATTTTTTTCAAGTTCATAAAACTTGCGTTTTGGGTTTGAAATGGGCTGGCACAAAGAAAAACTTCAACACCCAGATGAACGGAAAGAAAACTGTTAAGCTTTCATTAATTCATTGCTCAGGAATTTTTCTTCCGATCAAGAAGAAGAAAAGTTGGGGTATATCTATAGCTGTGGCTGATCGGCAAAATCTCCACGAAGTGTTCTATAGCGCTTTCTTGCTTCCGCGGCATATACGCTACCAGGATATTTATTTAGAAAATCGCGGTATATCTCCATGGCCTTATCTTTATTTTTCAACTGGCGCTCGTATATCTCGCCCTGCAGAAAATACGCATCATCGGCAAGAATGTCTTCGCCAAATTCATTTTGAATTTTTTGCAGAAGTGTGAGTGACGTTTCAAATTCTCCTCTCTTCATGCGGATGTTTGCTTCGAGCCAATATACATCATCCAGTATAGACTGGTTGGTAAGGGGTTTGCCAGTTAGCGAATAACCTTGTTTTAATTTTTCGAGCTGCTTCAGCGCTTCGTCTGTTTTGTTTTGGTATAATAACAATTCAACGGAAGCATATTCTTTCAAAGCTTCCCCTAGTGAATCGAAAGCTATATTTTCTTTTATACGCATGCTCAG
>NZ_DATCSD010000015.1:0-18094 GCF_036568665.1 Ohtaekwangia sp.
GTCGCGCACCATTTGCCGGGGCGTATCGCTGCGAACAGCATCGCGTAACACCTTCAGGTCTTCGTGCATCTCCGAAAGCAACTCGCGTTTCTTTACCAACAGCATGGTATAGTTGGCGAGTTCTTTACTCTTATGTATAACGTCTTCCTCCAGCAGCTCTTTGTCGCGGATGATCTGTTCTTTCTCCTGTTTCAGTTTTATCTGCTGTATTTCCAGTTCCAGTACCTTGCGCTTCTTCGCCTCTTCGTCACGCGTCTTTTGTTTCTCCAGGTTTATCTTGCGCTTCACCATCCCTACTGTCATTACCAGAATACAGGCGGCCAGCACACTATATATACTATACGCCCATGTAGTCTGATACCAGGCCGGCAAAATTTCAAAGTAATACACAGCTTCTTCCGACACTTCGCCCAGCAGACTTTGCGCCTTTACATGAAAAGCATAACGCCCCGAACGCAGGTAATTAAACTCTTTAAAGGGAGTCTCCTGCCATTCAGACCACTTCTCATCCATCGACTCCAGTTTATAGCTATACTGAATGTTCAGGCGATCAAGAAAGTTGGTTGCAGCAAAATCAAAACGAATTGTTCCTGTATTATTCGAAAGCCGGTAACGCGAAGTTGTGGTGTTATGCAAGGCACCATGCACTTCCTCTTCGCCTTGTATCGCGCTCACATTGGTAATGAGCATATTGCCGGGCGGATTGTTTGATGGATTATAGGTGAGATCAAATGAATATAGTCCGGTAACTGCGCCCATCAATACGTGATTGCGATTTAACGGCACGATACATTCCATGCTGGGATTGAACGAACCCTTCAGGTTGAGGAACAGTCCTTTTACCAATACGGGGTCGGGCGAGTCGGTAATAAAATAACCGGCTTCATCATCGTGGGCAAACCACGTTTTATCATCGTGTTGCAAAAGTTTGCGCACATTTTTACTGGTACCAAACAGGGTGGTAAGAAAAGTATGCGGCTCGAAGCGATTGGTCTTTTCGTTAAACGTAAATATACCCTTGTTGGTCGTGAACACCGTTTCGTTCTTCCAGCGAAATACATTAACGTTAAATGGTGATGGCAATCCATTCTGATCTTTAAAATGTTCCAGGCTCACCGCATGCGTCAGGCTTTCATTTACCTTGATGCGGAACACGCCTTTATATCCATGACATACCCAAAATATACCGGGGTCGGTATTGCTTTGCAGTATATCGCGACTGGATTCGTTAAAGCCTTCTATACGATGGCGCATTTCAAAACCTTTCGCGGCATCGTAATGCAATACGTGTATACCCTCGTAAGTACACACCAGGAAATCATCCGGGTGACCATTTACAGCAATGATCTTCCACACTCCGGTAATGCCGGGCACGTGATGGACTCCGTCTTTGGATAACACAAATATACCGCGGTCGTGACTGCACAGTATACTTCCTTTAAAGAACTGCAGTGACCACGCCTGTCCTTCAAGGCCTGCTATTTTTTTAAAACTTGTGCGCGATATAGTACGACTGCTGTTATCGGGCGATACAAATACTCCCTGGTTGGTTGCCAGATACAACGTATTGCCTACCGGCAGTGCATCGTAGATAGCGGCGTTATCAAACAGCATCGTCATAGGCGATGATATATCGATGCAATCTATACCATTGTTGAGCAGCGCCCAGATGTTTCCTTCCTTGCTTTCAAACAAGTTGAGTACGGTATTATCCTGCAGATTCTGGAATGCTTCGCTGGTAGTAACTTCTTCGCCCGATTCGTGCAGCAGTATAATTTTGGTACTGAGCGTTCCTAAATAATAGGTGCCTTCCGATGATTTGATCGCGCACGTGATCAGGTTGCTCGAGTTCTCCGGTATAAGTCGCTTGCGGAATGTTACCTGTCGTTTTTTCGGATCGATTGAAAAGGCATTTCCTCTTTTCGTAATGAGCAGTAAACCTTCATTATGAAATCCCGGTAACAGTGCCACGATCTCTTCCGCATGTACATCTTGCTGGTGAACGATATTAGTAAACTCGAGCGAGTGAAGATCAAGCAAACGTATACCATCGTTGTCGAGTACATATAGCTGATCGTTTATTACGGTAGAATATTTAAACGACTGTGTTGTGGGTAGTGTAATCGCTTTGTTATTGGCTATTGCTATCAGCATGCGCATACTGCGAAACACCATATAGCCTTGTGCTTCATGTATCTGCCAGATATTTTCGAGATTACGATCTTCCGGGCGCAGTAATTCCAGTAATGACTGATAATAATATTTACCATACGGATCGCGCCTGATGGTACCTAGTTCGTTGAATCCTCCCGCATAGATCACACCTTTCTGATCCATGCGCAGGCTGCGCACCGAAGAGTTGTTGGGCAACGTAACTTTCTGCCAGCGCTCGCCATCATAGATGAGCACACCATCATTATTACCAAAGTATAAAATTCCCTGGCGATCCTGGCACATCGTCCAGAACTGCGGGTCTGCATTAAACTCCTTTTTAGTATAGTGGATAATGCGCGGCATGCCCCGCAGCGTTGGCGTTTGCGGAACAGCCGGCTGAGTGAATTGCGCCTGCACCAGAAGCGGTACACAGCACACCAGGCCAACGGCCAGGCTGTACGCCCGCTGCGCCAGTCCCGACATTTGTATTATTCTCCGTATGACCACACTACATATATACAATGTGTACGACAAGCTTAAAAACAAAGCGTTCATTTCTCCCCGTTGCCATTTCATGCCTACGCTTCTGCCAAGTACCTGATATTCAGAGAAAGTCCGGGCCTTGAAGTATAAAAGACGTAGCCCGAAAAAAGCCCTGATGTATTTTAGATGTATCCCCATTGAAAATTTAGCACATCATAACCAATATACTTGAATTTCGAAAACGATTGCTACACTTACTAATCAAACCCAACGCCTGCTATGAAGGATTTTTTACATTGCCGCCCGCGGATCACCCTGATAATCACCCTGCTCTGCATAGTCTTTTTGACCAGAAGCCTGCCCGCACAATATCTCCACGCCAGTGGAAAAAAAATTGTGGATAAGGATGGCAAAGAGGTAATTCTGCGAAGCATGGGTCTCGGTGGCTGGATGCTGCAGGAGGGCTACATGCTCGAAACCAACAGCTTTGCCAACACGCAATCGCAGATAAAAGCCAAGATCAAAGACCTGGTAGGCGATGCCAACACCACCGCCTTTTATGATGCATGGCTCGCCAATCATTGCACCGAACGCGATGTTGATTCACTCGCAGCCTGGGGATTTAACGCCATACGCCTCCCGATGCACTATAATCTTTTTACCCTGCCGATACAGGATGAACCGGTTGCCGGACAAAACACCTGGCTCGACAAAGGTTTTACTATGACGGATAACCTGTTGAAGTGGTGCGCAAAAAACAAAATATACCTGATACTCGATCTGCATGCTGCTCCCGGTGGACAAGGACATGATGCTGCTATATCTGACTACGATGCTACCAAGCCTTCGCTTTGGGAAAGTGATGCGAACAAACAAAAGACGATCGCTTTGTGGAAAAAACTCGCCACTCGTTATGCGAATGAACCGTGGATTGGCGGATACGATCTTATCAACGAACCGAACTGGAATTTTACTGCAGGTGCCAATCAGAATGGTTGTGATGAAAAAACAAACGCTCCGCTTCGTGCGCTATATATAGCGATCACTTCCGCTATACGCGAAGTAGATAAGAATCACATCATCTTTATTGAAGGAAATTGCTGGGCTAACAATTACAATGGCCTCATGCCTGCATGGGATAACAACATGTCGGCAAGCTTTCATAAATACTGGAATAACAACGACCAGAGTTCTGTGCAGTTTATTACCGGTATACGCGATCAGTATAGTGTACCGGTATGGCTGGGCGAATCGGGCGAGAACTCCAATACATGGTTTACCAATGCTATCAGTCTGATGGAAGCCAACAGCATTGGCTGGGCGTGGTGGCCGATGAAGAAAGTAAACTCCATTGTAAATCCGCTTACAGTAAAGAAGAACGATGGCTATAACACATTGCTCGATTACTGGAAGAACGGTGGAACCAAACCAACAGTAGATTTCGCCAACACCGCATTAACACAACTGGCAGAGAATCTCAAGATCGGTAACAATATATACCGCAAGGATGTGATCGATGCGATGTTCCGCCAGGTTAACAGTACAGCTACACGCCCGTTTGCTCCCAACCATATACCCGGAGTTATAGCGGCTACCGATTTTGATCTGGGTCGCAACGGCTTTGCCTACTCGGATACTGACACTGCCAACTACCAGGTGAGCACCGGATCATTTTCTCCGTGGAACAGCGGCTATGCTTATCGTAACGATGGTGTGGATATAGAAGCTACCAGCGATACCGATGCTGCTTCCAATGGCTATAATGTAGGCTGGACTGCCGATGGTGAATGGCTGCAATATACTTTGCAGGCCGACTCGAGTGCGGTATATGATATAGCGATTCGCTATGGTGCATTAACCGGTACCAGCAAAGTAAAGATTGTAATCGATGGTGCTACGGCTGCATCAGTAACACTGCCTGCAACGGGCGGTATACAGGTTTGGAAGAACCAGGTGCTGCCGGGAATTATACTCTATAAAGGAACACACAAGCTAAGATTCATCTTCGAAAAAGGTGGTGCCAATGTTGGCTTCCTGAAATTTACCCTTAGCAAAAAAATAAGTGAAGTTCCTTTCACAGCGCTTTCTGCAGAAACAGCTCCCAACGCACAGGGACTATACCTGATGCTGAATAAATATACCAACGCTGCTACGATAGCCTCTGCCGGGTTTACGTGTTCGGTAAATGGTGCTGATCGCGCTATTACCAATATACAGATAGACCCGAATAACGCGAGCCGTATACTGTTAACGTTAAGCGATGTTGTTTCGGATAACAATACCATTACACTCAGCTATCAGAATGGAAGTATAAAAGCAACGGATGCTACAGCGCTTCAGAATTTTACCAGCCTGGCTGTAACCAACTCATTGCCGTTTCACTTTGATATACCTGCGAAAATAGAAGCAGAAGCTTTCACTGTAAATTATGGCTTGCAGGCAGAAACTACTACTGATACCGGTGGTGGCCAGGATATGGGGCATTCGAATGTAGGCGATTACCTGGAGTTCCTTATACGTGTTCCGGTAGATGGTGAGTATCCGCTGGAAGCACGCATCGCCTGTGCAGCACAGGCTGGCCGACTGGAGTTTCAGCAATTCAATACAACGGGTACGCTACTGAACAGTATCGTAATAGATATACCGGTTACGGGTGGATGGCAAATATGGAAAACCGCTGTGGGTAAACTGAAGCTTACCAAAGGTGAAGGAAAATTACGCGTGAGAATTATACAACCGGAATTTAACATTAACTGGATTCGCTTCCTCGGCACAGATGTTATCAACGGTGTTGAAAAGAAAAAACGCGGGTCGCTGCTGATATACCCGAACCCGACAGACAAACGCCTGAACATTGAATGGCCTGACAACGCTTATAGTGCTAACCATACACTGGCTGTGCGCACGGCAGGAGGCTCGCTGGTAAAACACTACGAGTCAAATACACAAACTATACCTTCTATAGCCGTAGATGATCTGCCTTCAGGACTATATATCATCGAACTTGCTTCCGAAAAAGAATACTGGAGCAACAAGTTTATTGTTAAGTAAAAGGATTTGTCAACGATCATGCACGCTCCTGCATGATCGTTGTTTTATTTTGTCGCTACATCATCCGGATCATACTCGATCATGTTGATCGCCAGCCCGCACTCTTCCTGAAAATCTTCGCCCTCCATTAATATCTCATCATCGTCCGGGTCCGGATAATACCAGTTTACTACTACCTGCGTGCCGCTCTCCTGCAGGTTCTTTAACACGCGAAGCATTTCCAGTATAGCACGCGAAGAGCTCGTGTTAAAGTAATTCAGTCGCAAGTCGAGGTGAATGTTGCTTCCGCCCCCACGGGTATATCCCATAAACCACTCGGCTACCTTCTTATAAAATTCGTAAGGCTCTTCCAGGTATGATTCTCCGGAAATACTGCAACGGCCCGATGCCGCTTCTAATTTTACAGAAGGTGTAAAGTATATATCCCTCGACCCTTCCAATATTAAATCTTCCATAGTCTCTATAGTATCTATCTGACCAGTGTAAAAATTATTGCTCACCTTCTCCATCTGATGTGGCATCTTCATGTCTGTAAATCTGTACCGATATCGTAAAGAACGAATGCTTGTCGTCTATACGTCTGGCATCAATCTGCAATGGGAAATCCGACTTCAGTGCTACCTGTATCAGTCCTATATTTCCTCCTTTATGATCGGGTGCAATTTCTGCGCTCCTGTATTTGCGTTTCAGTGCGCGAAGGTTCTCACGATCGAGCTGGTTGATTTCGGTACATTTCTGTATGATCTGTTCCAGCACTTCGTTTCGCACCATGTTACCCGATACCAGCATATAGGTTTCAGGATTCTCGTATACCACCAGTGTTCCCACCCCCCACTTCACTTCCTGCTCCATCAGATTCTTCTCAGAAGAATACAGCGAAACATTTTGCGCAAGCTCCATGAAAACAGCGAAGAGGCGCTTGCCTACTTTGGGCGATTCGAATACCTTCTTGCGGATCTTGTTTCCGATCTCGGCAAGGATCACATCATCAAATGGCCCTTTATAATAAATAATTATGTCCTGTTCATTCATGGTGCTATACAGATCCATTAATCTTGCATTCTTCTTGTCTTCCATGTATATATGCCTGCTTACTATACTATACGTTTAAAGTTTCACCGCTATCACGGTAATATCATCGCGTTGTTCGGCATGCTGCCGGTGTGCTGCCAGCGCTTCTTCAAACAACTGCCGCTGTTTGGGCATACTCTCATGGTATACGGTGGTAATTAAATTCCGGAAACGCTTTTTATTATAGCGCACGCGCTCCGGGTCGTTCTGATCGGTAAACCCATCAGTTGTCATATATAGTATATCTCCTTTTGTGAGTATTACTTCATGATTGGAAAAATCGCGTTGTGCGCCAGTGTTGGCTCCACCTATCGATTTACGATCGCCTTCTACTTCTTCCAGCACACCGCCACGCATAATATATAGTGTTTGCTTGGCACCCGAGAATACAACCTTCACCGCAGTATTATCAACACGTTCCATAGAACATATACCGAGGTCCATACCATCGTGGTTCTGACTTTCTTCCTGGCTCAGTTTGCTGCGTATACTCGCATGCAGGTTGTTAAGGATTGCTGCCGGACTAGTATAGTTTCGCTGGTTTACCAGTTCGCTCAAAGAATTACTTCCTACTACGGACATCAACGCTCCGGGCACACCATGCCCCGTACAATCCACTACAGAAAGAATCTTTATACCTTGTCGCTCCGTTGCCCAGTAAAAATCGCCTGATACTATATCTTTTGGCAGATAGGTAATAAAGTGCTCCGGAAATAATTTGCTCATCATGCTATCGGGTGGCAGTATAGATTGCTGTATGCGTTGCGCATATAGTATACTGGAGGTGATCTTTTTATTTTGTACTTCGAGCTGATCTTTCTGTTCACTCAGCACCTGCTGTGCAGCATTCAACTCCGTCATGTTCTGTTGCAACGCTACGTTCTTCTCCTGTATCTCCTGCTGCTGGCGATGCAACTGCCGGTTGGCTTTCCGTTTTTGCAGCAGGCTGATCACGATAATGGTAAGCACCAGTGCGAAGAGAGCCACGATCCAGTATCCTTTGGTGAGCTGCTCATCTTTCAGTTTCTTATCGGCTTCGAGTAACTGAATCGTTTTTTTCTGTTGCTCATCCTCCAGCGATTTACGTTTCAGCTTTTGTTCCTGCAGTTCCTTTTCTTTAGCAAGCATGCTCAACTCACGATCGCGCTTCTCGGCTTCCAGCTGTTGTTGCGCCAAGGCGAGTGCCTGCTCCGTACGCTCTTTTTCAAGCTGCTGATTTTTAAATTCAATCGCCTTTAATTCCTGATCGCGCTTAATGATCGCGAGCTCTTTCGCTTTCAGTGCAATCTCATTTTGCTGCAGCTTCAGTTCACTCTCTCTGCGTTCGGCTTCGAGTACTTCGCGCTCCTGTTCTGCCAGCAGCGTGCGTATATCTTCTTCTGCTTGTTCTATCAGCAATTGCTTTTGCAGCAGTTGTTGTTTACGCTGCTTCTCTGCTTTGGCCAGTTTGTCTTTTAATGCTCTGTGCTTTTCCAGGTATTGCTGCGCACGTGATGGATTATCCTCCTTCTCATATAGCAGGCTTAGAATTTTATAACTGGTTTCCAATACTTCCTCGGCACGGTTGGCTTCGGCCACCCGTATAGCATCGTTCACTGTTTTCAGCGCGCGCGTTGTATTGCCGCTTACATAGTATGTAGAGGCCAGGTAATTATCCACACTGGCCATTTCAACTTCGTTCTTTTGCTTCTCGCGAATTTTGCGTGCCGTAGTATACTGATCGCGGGCACGGGTATATTGTTTCAGATTGGTATAAGCAACGCCTACATTTTGATAGAGTATAGCTTTATCATTGTCCGAAAGATCTTTTGTTTGGCGGTTCATCAGCTCCGTTACCTTGTTGAAATACTCTACTGCTGCTTTCAGATCATCGGTACGTTTACAGATAAACCCGAGGTTATTATAGGCGGATGAAAGACCGGCTACATCGTTACTAGCAGTATATAGCGTTACCAGTTCTGCGTTATACTTCTGCGCCAGCCGGTATTGATGCGTTCTTTCTGATAAAGACGACAGCGCTTTATAGGATTCGATTACTTTCTGTTTCTGGGAGGTTTGCCGGTATATATCCAGCAACTGGGTTTGGTAGTGTATGGCCTGCGTGTAGTCTTCCAGTTGTATGCTGGCAAATACCATATTATCCAGCAACGCTATATTTTCAGACGCATCGCTTTTGGCAGCTTCTGCTCTTTTATAGGCCAGTTCAAAATAGCGCACAGCCTGTGTATAGGCGTCCTGCTCGAGGTATAACGAACCTACAGCCGAATATAGCCTGATCAACTGCCGGTTGTCCTTTAGAATGTCAAAAGCCTTTACAGCTGAGAAGTAATGACGCAACGCATCGCTATATTCTTTCTTCTGCGCATATGCTTCGGCCAGTAATCTGTTACCCACAGCTTCTCCGCGGAGAAACGAGTTTTTACGGGCCAGTACAATACCTTCCTTTGCCAGCGGTATAGCATTATCTGGTTGATGTTGTCTTACCCATTCTGCCGCGCGTGTAATCATCTGGTTGGCGGGCACAGTATCCCGGGGCGTTTGCGCATGCAGTATATGCACCTGCAACAGAAGGCAGACCAGGATCAGAACGCTATATGTATAGATTGTTTTCACAGCAGATTAAAAATTCAGGTTAACACCCACCAGGTATAGCGCAGGCACGCGATCGGAATAGATATACTCTTTGCTGGATGCGTTGGCAAAATTTCGGGCGTTGATAAATACTGCATTCTCCTGCCAGAATTTATAACTCACCTTTATATCGGGTACAACTTTTGAAACAACGGCTTCTGCACCACGATCGGTCTTCATGGTATATTTTCCATACAGATATACGCTGGCACCAATGGTCAGCTTATCTACCAGCGTGCGGAACGTGGCGGTCATGCCACCGGTAAATGCCGGAGTATAGTTCGTTTTTACAGCGGCAGTATCCTTACTGAAAGTTGTTTTCTGCCATGTAGCAAAAGCACGCATTCTTAACTTGGAAGAAAAGTCGGCCGATATAGTAGTGGTAACGCCACTGCGTTTAAGATCTGTATCGGTATTGATATACTCCCGGGTAGGCATGCCGGTGGAGTCGGTAAATGATTTTTCAGTGCGCAGCCCGGTATATATTGTGTTGAAGTAATTAACGCCTACCGATATTTTATCTGTTGCCTTGGCACGCGCGCCTGCAGTAAGGTTATGTACCTGTGTGCCGGTGAGTAAGGGATTAACCATGCGAGCCCAGGTAGTGCCATCCGGATTTATTCGCGTGCCGGCATCAAACAATTCACTTGCAGTGTTGCCTTGTGTGCCGGTAGCATATACTACATGAAAAAGAATTTTATCGATTGGACTATATGCTACCGCACCCTGGTAGTTTATAACACTTTTACCATGAGTATCCCAATAGTCTCTGCGCACACCACCATCGATCGTAAGTTTATCATCAAAGAAAGTTGCTGCTGCTTTTAAAAATATACCATAGTTGTAAAAGCTTTTATTACCGTTGATTACATCCGGGTAACGACTGTCGCTGGATTGATAGGGAGTATCATCCAATGCATTTCGCTGATAACTGACACCCGGCATAATATGAAAATTCTTTCGGCCGAAATCGTAGAACACCCGCGCGTTTATTCGCTGCACATCGGCTTTATATCCGGGATAGCCCGCGGCCATATTCTGCGTACCAAACTGGTAAGATAACTGTGTATGTATATTATAGATAACACCGTTTACGTTTACGAGGTTGAGCGAAGATATTCTGCGCGTCAATGCCAATTCTTCAAAGCCTCCATATATAGTCTGCGCCTGCGAGTGCTGCGTAGAGAGCGAGGCATCGAGTGTGATCTTTTCCTGAGGTGTATATCGCATGAAGGAAGTGATCGCATAATCCTGTCGTGCCAGCGTGCCATATTGGTTGGTACGCTCTACGCTGGATTGATAGAACAACAAGGAATCGGCTGGTATATATCGGCCTGCACTATATACATAGTCAGTATCCTGAAATCTGCGTGCGCTGTTGAATGAACCTGACAACCGCATCGAAAATTTATCGCGCACACCCAGCCCTACCGATGCATGGCTGATGGAAGTTTGTGCACCACTGGGTGTAAAGCTGCGTTGCGAAGTTCCCTGAATATTGAGCTTGGTGCCTTCCGGGATTTTGGTAATAATGTTGATCACACCAGCTGCTGCATCGCGCCCCAAGAAAACGGTGGCGGGATTCTGCAATACTTCTATACGATCTACATCCTGTATACTTACGGGTAGTGCTTCCCACAGCACACCGCCATCAAACATATTGTTAACCGGAGTGTTGTTGATCATCACCAGTACCATCTTGCTGCGTGCATCGCTCAGGGTCTCTCCTGCCGGCAACGCTTCGCGCCCTTGTATATATACTTCATAAAGACCGTTAGTTGTTTGCTGCACAAAGAGGCCAGGCACCAGGCGCAAGGCTTCCGGTATAGTCAGCGCTCCGCTGTTCTCAATCTCTTCGCGGGTAAGTACAGAAGCTGCATACGGTGTGCGGGTAACATCTTCGTCATAGCCCGATGCTGATCGCAGTTTTACAGCAGCATTTCCTTCAAACTTCAGGTTTAGTATATCCTGGTCAACCGTAAACTTATAGAGGTCGCTGGTGTGGTCTGCCTCCTGTGCAAAAGCTGTCACTGAGAGCATCAGCAAGCCCGCTATCCGTAATGATCGTAAAGTGGTAAGGTATCTGGCCATATCAAAAATCACATCCGGCAAATTCATAGGTCAGCTTATAGAATCCTTTGCGTGCGAGCGCTACATCACGATCGTTGATATCGTAGATAAACACCTCTTCTTCACTTCCAAAATCAGAGAACGTTCCCTGCGCATATATCGGGTTGTTGAGCCCGAGGTATGGACGAAAATTGTAACCGGAAAAATCGTCCATCACATACGAACGCAACGGTTGGGGTATCAGCATTTTTGGATTGAACTTTTCATCGTAGCGAAACTGCCCTGTCTGGTTGCCATTCGCATCCAGTATCTTCAGCACATTGCCGTATATATCCACCTGGTAATCCTGGTAGGCACTGATGTTTACACGATCCACATCACTGTATTGTCGCATACCAATGATCTGTTGCAGATTGTTATAGAGGTAATCAATCACAGCATCGGACTGGCCATCGTCATTATTATCTATATAGATGGATTGCACCAGATTATTGCTGTCAATAACAAGACTATCGCGCTCCGTTAAATTTCCATCGCCATCCAATACATCTACACGCGTTGCTACATTGGCATTGTTATAGGATATCTGGCATATACTGTACACATCGTTGGTAATGGTGATCAGGTTTCCGGCATCATCGTACGTAAGGGAGACCGTTTCCTGGAAACCTGTAACAATCGTTGCGAGCTTGCAGCTTGCCGATATGCATGGCTTTACTTCAATGGTGTTGGAATAGTTGGATGTTTTTTCCAGTCTTCTTGCCGTAACGCGATAGTAATAGGTTTGCCTATAGTCAAGCCCGGTAACGATCAATGAGTCGGTTACAACTTCAACGCCTTCGTAGCCGCTTACCAGACTTGTAAACGTTGGCTCAGTTGATACGTTTACGATATAGCTCGCAGCTTCATCTACCAATTGCCAGTGCGCAGTAAATTGAAATACTTTTATACCCGTGGCAGCTGTCGCTACAGGTGCGTCCAGGGCAGCCGTAGTAACAGTGATTACATTTGAATTACCGGAGATGGTGTTACCCTTTTGTGCGCGTACGCGATAATAATATTGTTTTTCTACAGCGAGACCGGTGATGTGCAAATGCGTATCGCTCACCTCACGCGATTGATATCCATCCACATAACTGAGAAACTGCGGATCGGTAGATATATCCACGAGGTAGGTTGAACTTCCGAGCACCGGGTTCCACGAAGCTATAAAACTGGTAGACATAACCTCTGTAGCTTCCAGTGCATGCGGCACCGGCTGAATAAAATCTGTTTCCGGAACGCTGCATCCGCACAGCAACCACTGCATCAGGAGCATCAGACTACTACAGACTGAGAAAGTATATATTCTACTCATACGTATTTACGGGCCAATTACAATACCGAAGTATTCAGCATGTTCTGATGACGAGGTCGTGGATATACCTGAAGAAGCGTATATCTTATGAGTCTATCAGCGAATGAAAAATGCCGGGGCAAAGGTAAGATCAACCGGGCATAGCTCCCCTAAAAAGAATACACAGACAAGTCTACGTAAGATTACAGAGATCGAACTCCGTAGCTAAGATATAGCGGTGAAGAAATATATAGTTTGTAGAAGAATGGGGTATAAAAATATATATCAGATCACATGGAATTTGCCTTGATCACCGTTTCGCGGATCACGTCATCGAGCTTATGTGCCGTTTGCTCCAGCATGCCAATGATCTTCTGATTGTCTTCCGTCATCGATGACTTATCCAGTATATTGATAAGCCCGAGTATAGTAGCCACGGGCTGACGAGTCTGGTGCGATTGTATCCACGATATTTGCTGCAGTATCTGCGCCTGCATATCGATTTGCAGCTCGTATAATTTCCTATCGGTAATATCTACTACACGAAGCGCTACTCCAATCGCCTTGCCTTCATCATATACCGGTGTATATTCCGAACGTATCCAATTGGAAAGCTGCATGTTGGGATATACTATTTCGCGCTCGGTGGTAACAGGTTCTCCTGAACGCAAGGCTTTTTCAAAATTTACCTGGAACGAAGTGAACACATCATCATCGCTATCCATTTTATAGTTCAGGATGCTATCGCCCAGTTGCAATTCACGCCCGTACATGAAGCGACTTACTTCGAGTGCTTTCTTGTTGAAGAATATAATACGATAATCCGGGGCTATCAAAAAAATAGATGACTGCGTACTATCGAACATAGCCTGCAATACCTGTCGCGAGAGTTCCAGTTTCTCATGAATGATCTTGATCTCGCGGGTGCGCTCATCTACTTCAGCTTCCAGCTCACGTCTTTTACTGCGAACAAATTCCAGCAGATCGTTTTTGAACACCAATCCCTCGAAGCGATCGTCATCAAACACGGGCAATACTTCCGATTGTTCCTGCTGCAGGGTCTGCAACGCTTCGTCTACAGTTACATATACCGACAATGCAGGTTTAACAGTAAGGCAATCAATAACAAGGTTATAGGGGCGCTGAACAACATCCAGCGGCGTAAGTATACCGAGGTGATTGTGTTCTTCATCTTCCACTACGAGCGCAGCATGTTCCAGCAGATCATCTTTGATTGCTTTTATACCCTGGTATGGCTGAATGGTTTGGAAATTACGCCTGACAAAAAATGAAATGTTCATCAGAGCTCCTGTTCGATATTGGTATAAGATATAGTTACCCTGAAATCTACTTTTATCAGTTCGCTATCGGACACAAATGGGAACACCTTGTCTTCCAGAATCATAACGATTCGCTCAGCAGGCATCTTGGCTAAGATCCGCTTGTTGACAAATACAGCTTCTACATTTTCATGATTGACTTCTACGAGTTCGAAGCCATTTGGAATCAACAGCTCAAATGATTTCAGTATACCAATTTTACCGTGCTGCGAATTTTTTCCCAGGACCAGAATATCCCGGAACGGTGGCAGCTTGATCTCTTCAAACGACAGGTTGATAGAGTACTTAAGACCGTTACTCTTACTCATTAGATTAAAGGGCGTATAGAACAGGGGTAAATATACGGTTATATACTAATAATCGGATACCGTTTATCTGTTTCCATACCACACAGTGTTGAACGGTATACATGCACACGTTAACTGTATGTAAAAAAATATACTTTATATTATCGGTCGTGTTTCCGTGTTATGATCCGCACATACCTGCTTGATAGAGGGTTAAACATATATCAACCAGACAGGTCTTGCCAGGCAGAGTATAGCAGGACCGTGATGTTGTATGAAGAATTTGTATGAAGGAATATACTTCGCGATTATACAAGTTGCTTGCGGGCAGCAAATTTCTTTCTCGCTTTGGTGATGGAATCATAGTTCTTTACCGCCCATTGTACCAGACCTTCCACATGGGGCAGCAGGCTCTTGCCCAGATCGGTGAGATCGTACTCCACGCGTGGTGGTATTTCAGGGTAATGTTTACGCACTACCATACCATCGGCCTCAAGTGTACGCAAGGTAACCGTAAGCATCTTTTGAGAAATGTCTCCGATCGTTTGTGCCAGCTCATTAAAACGCATGGCATCTTTATTTTCACCGAGCACGAGAATTACCAGGATAGACCACTTGTCGCCAAAGCGATCGAGCACATTACGGATGGGGCAATGAGACAAGGCAGAAAAATCTTCAGGCTTTTTTCGCATCATAACACGCTGAATTTCAATTATAGTTACTTCCAGGTAAGTTACTAAGGAAAAGGTGCCTTCTTGTACATCCAGTCAGTATCCATTTACCTTTGAGTTACCAAAAGTAACTAAATACCCCATGGATTGCAACTTTCGAAAAAATCGACTAACTGTTGTTAATACAACAATCGGGTGCTGATTACAGCCAACCAACCATCATAAACTATATATTTTTAATGAACGGGGAACTGACAGTATAGGTATAGCGTTACTGGCTAACTGATACAAAGAGCAGATGCTATAACCCATATACGGTATATATCTCGCTATAACAAAATATTATGTATACAAAACAGAGTCACTATAATACTGGCAAAGAAATTGTATAGAACAGCAACACCAGACATTGAACTGTAAACTTTGAACACTAAACCCACTGAACATTAACCCGTAGAAACCGCATATATCCGGTACACTATATATTTGGAAAGCCAACCCGGATCAGCGAATATTGTATGACATCTCGTATGTATTTATAAACTATAAAGTAAAACTGTTAAACAAAAATCAATTATCCATGAAAAAACTAACACTAACCACGCTCGCTTTCGTATTCGCAGTGTCAGCATTTGCTCAGACCTGGTCACTCGATCAGGCGCACTCTAAACTGGGCTTTAGCGTAACTCACTTGATGATCTCTAATGTAGATGGTGCATTCAAGTCTTTCAACGCGAAAATCACTTCTTCTAAAGAAGATTTCTCTGATGCTGTTATCGAACTGACCGCTGATGTCAACACGATTGATACTGACAACGATCAACGTGATGGTCACCTGAAAGGTGCTGACTTTTTCGATGCTGCTCAATTCGGTACACTTTCTTTCAAGAGCACATCTTTCAAAAAGAAAGCTAAGAACACGTATACTTTGGTTGGTAACCTTACCCTGCACGGTGTAACAAAACCTGTTACCCTCGAAGTTACTTTCAACGGTACAGCTGTTCATCCTTATACTAAGAAGACCATCGCTGGTTTCAAAGTAACCGGTACACTGAAACGCTCTGATTTCGGTGTAGGTGCTTCTACTCCTGGTGCTGTAGTAAGCGATGAAGTTACCATCACTGCTAACACTGAATTTGCGAAAGACTAATTTATTACTTTCGCAACCATAGAAAAATAGCTACGCCAATCACGTAGCTATTTTTTTTTTACAATGCTCTCCCTATAAATTACACAATACGACTGCTTCGCCTTCTCTCCCACCAATAGGTAAACAAAGCTACACACGCCAATACGAGTACGATCCACGGAGCAAACTGTGCTATCGTTTCAATTACTTGCGTTACAGGATTAGTCACCATCAGTATACGCTCTGCCATCCACGCCAGGGCGGCTATAGCCGCAAACGTTGCGCCTGCTATACGGAAGCCGCTATATAGTTTGGTCTGACTCAACAATATCAGCCATGGTATAGTAAGCAACACCATTGTCAATTGCATGAGTTCTATGCCTATATTAAAGCTTAATATACTCAATGCCATGTAACCCGGTGCAAGGTTGAAGCTGGTTAACGTTCCTGCAAAAGCAAGACCATGCACCAATCCAAACCCTCCGGCAACATATACCTCTCGTCCGAAAAATATCGGCCTCCATGCATGTACGGCAGATATACCGATAGAAAATGCAATGAGCACTTCTATAGGTTGTGATGGCAACTGCAACCACCCGATAACACCCGCCAATAAAGTAAGCGAATGTCCGATAGTAAATGCGGTGATGATAGACAGTAAATGTGAAAGACTATATTTTATACCTCCGAAATGGCCCCATCGCTTTCCCTGCGCCAACAGTGTAGCCGGTAACAACAGCGTAAGCAGAAACAACAAATGATCGGTACCTTCGGCTATATGCTTTATACCCAGCGCGATCATATTCCTGCAACCGTACCACCAGCTTCCACCGCTTTGATTGATTTTTAGCGGAAGTATAATTCCGCTATACGTATCCATGCGAATGGCACCGAGCTCTACCGGGTGATCGGCATCTATACCGGTCTCCCAATCATTTCGTACCGATACTATAGCAAAGTGTGTTACCACCTGGTGCATGATCACATCGTAACGCAAGGTAAATATACGGCTGCTGCTACCCACAGGTGGTTGCAGCCACAAGCGTACAATGAGTTCCTGTATTGGTCCGCTATAGCTTTGTTCGGCAGGTGCTACGTAAATATCGCGTATCGTTACAGTCCACGGCAGGTGATCATCACTCTCCGGCCGGATGTGCGCCAGCAGGTAGGATTGGAGTTGTGAACCCCAACGAGCAACCAGTGTTTCTGAATGAGTGCGAAGATCTTTTCCGAAAGCAAGTTCCAGTTCACTCAGGGGTAACTGAAGCTCTGCTTCCACACCATCGGGCTGTACATCCAGCAACATAATGGTGTTGGGTGACTGATGTGCATATATACTTTGACAGAAAAGATTTGTACCTGCCATCAGCAGCAGGAAGAACAGTCGCTGCATGCAGCAACTGTTTGTAATGATCACCTGTATTCGCGCGGCCATCGTTGATAAAATTATAGTCCTATATAATCGCGGCTGTGATCGCGGAACACACTGTGATAGTGTATCTCCGATGGATATACCACACCGGTCTGGCAGATAAACTCGATCCAAACACTTGGTCCGTCAATACGCACATAGTCGGTATTGGTCGTAAAGAACGTGCTGGCATTGCCCGATGTACCACTGCTGTTGCTTGCATACGTTACGTATGTATCAGCCAGCTCATTGCTATATATAGAAGTAAATTTTGCGGTAGCATCAGCATCCATATCATTTAACCATGGAGCCATAGCCGCTAACACTTTTGCCTGTGCTGTTGCACTGAGGGTGCTCACTTTTATACCCTGCTTGGTTGCCGGCATGGTATTGGTTGTGCTGCCGGGCACCATCAATACATCTGAAAACGTAGACGATATCTTTGCACTGGCAAGTTCTG
>NZ_DATCSD010000016.1:0-9048 GCF_036568665.1 Ohtaekwangia sp.
ATGGGGGGCACATTATTTACCATTACCCGGTAACAACGATCCGGAACTGCTTACATTTTTACAGGAGGCGAATGTTATTACCGGTTATGAAAATGGCTTGCCGGTATATAATGATTATCACTTATGTTTTGATCCGAAAGAGCGACTATATATTAACCACTACTGGCAAGACGGCATTATACCACACGAAGGTATACCGGCCAGCGATCGCGAACAGATAGAGCACTTCATGGCGATGATGCATAACTTTCGCGATCAACGTGGCTCGGATGGGCGTGAAGCATTTGCTATACCGGTTGATCTCTCTTCACATGATGCGCTATACTTGCAACTCGATACGATCTCAATGGAGAAGTTTTTGTACGACAGGGGATTTACCTCTTCCTACCTCCATTGGTATGTTAACTACTGCTGCGCTGACGACTATGGTTCTTCATTGGCAGAAACATCCGCCTGGGCCGGTATACATTATTTTGCATCACGCAAAGGCAAAGCCGCCAACGCTTCGTACGATACTGTGCTTACCTGGCCCGAGGGAAATTACTGGTTGATAAAAGAACTGCGAAAAAATCTGGAGCCACATATATATACACGTTCGCTGGTATACCAGGTAAATTTGCACGAAAAAGGCGTTGAAGTTTTATACTACGATGCCATTAAACAACATACTGTAAAACTGTACGCTGGTGCTGCTATTATAGCAACACCCCAATTTATAGCACAACGTATTTTACATACAGGAATTGAGCGACCAGTAGACTATAGCCGCTTTCAATATGCACCGTGGATGGTAGCGAACATTTCATTGGATGCATCGCTTGAAGAAAAGAAAGGTGAACGACTGTGCTGGGACAATGTTATCTACGGAAGCAACTCTGTGGGATATGTAAATGCCTCTCATCAACTGATCAGTCGTGAGAGAGAAGAGAAGATCATTACTTACTATAAACCTTTGCTGGGAGATATAAAATCATCGCGGCAGCAGGCTTACCAACGAACATGGCATGAATGGAAAGATACTATCCTGCAAGACCTGAAGGTACCGCATCCGAATATAGAACAGCACATTCAACAACTGGACACCTGGGTATGGGGACACGGTATGATCAAACCATCACCGGGATTTGTCTGGGGTGCTGATAGAAAAGCAGCATCGGCACCGTGTGAAAGAATATACTTTGCACACTCCGATCTCAGCGGAATCTCTATCTTCGAAGAAGCATTCTATCATGGACACCAGGCGGCACAACAGGCATGGCAAACATTGTCCCGTACCTGATCGAATATAAACTATCTATAGGCAGCCAAGAAGCATGACACCGGATCGGCCACATACAACGCAAGCCTGGCTCAGCAGCCCTGCCAAGGAAACCTGGCTTATCCTGGCTCCTTCGCTCCTGCCCGTAGCTGTTGTACTCCTCTTTCAGAATTACTTTACCCGGCACGAAGTTACTTCGCTCTGGTGGATTGTTCTGGTATTGTGCATTGATGTGAGCCATGTATATAGCACCTTGTTTCGGTTGTATTGGGATCGCCCTACGTTTCATCAATATAAACATCTGCTGCTCACTATTCCGGCAGTGGCTTTTATAGTGGGGGCTACTTTGCATTTTTATAGTGCCGGTATATTCTGGCGTGTGCTCGCTTATATAGCTGTGTTCCACTTTGTGCGGCAGCAGTATGGTTTTATGCGATTATATTCCCGCAAGGAAAGATCATCAAAACTGATACGCATTATTGATACACTCGCCATTTATAACGCTACGCTATATCCGCTGCTATACTGGCATCTGCACCTGACGCAGGAACTGAGCTGGTTTGTAAAAGGTGATTTTATTGCGCTGAATGGACTTGCCATTGATCCGATACTCACAGGTATTTTTATTCTGATCATTGCCATCTATAGCATCAAAGAAGGAATTGTGAGCTATAGAAACGGAGTATTCAACATTCCGAAGAACATGATCATGATCGGCACGTACCTTTCCTGGTATGTGGGCATTGTTATGTTTCATGGAGACCTAGTATTTACTTTATTGAATGTAGTAGCACATGGTATACCGTATATGGGACTCATCTGGATACATGGTGAAAAGAAAGCTAACACCACGTTCTCGTTTGGCATCAAAGGCATAGCTGTATTTGCCTTTGTGCTTATCCTGTTAGCCTATACCGAAGAAACACTGTGGGATATATTTGTATGGAAAGATCATACGGACATATTTCCTTTCTTTGCTCAATGGGCACCGCTCGAAAATCCTGTGCTGCTCTCCATCATTGTCCCACTGTTAGTACTCCCTCAACTGACGCACTATGTACTGGACGGATTCATCTGGCGCTTCTCGAAAGACAACCACGCAAGAATCTGATTCAGATATATACACTATCTTTAGCATAAAACTATAGAATTATGTGGTGGATATACGCTTTACTCTCGGCATTCTTTGCTTCGCTCACCGCGATACTGGCAAAGGTTGGTATAAAAAATATGGACTCGGATTTTGCTACGGCTATACGCACGCTGGTGATTCTGGTGATTACCTGGAGCATTGTTTTCTTTAAAGGCAACTTCACCTCGCATGCATCTTCATTATCCCGGCAAAATATACTCTTCCTCGTATTATCCGGAGCTGCCACAGGATTATCGTGGCTATTTTACTTCCGGGCATTGCAGGTAGGAAATGTATCGCAAGTGGCTCCCGTTGATAAACTCAGTGTTGCGCTCACCATTATACTTTCCATTGTATTCCTGCACGAATCGATCACATTGAAAACTGCGCTCGGTGCTGCACTTATTTTAGCTGGTATATTTTTAGTAATTAAATAATGGCTGCAAGCCGCTGGAGGTTGAGCCCAAGAGTCTTGCATACAACTCCTGCCGAATTTTCTGACTTACGGACTTTCATCTCTTACATTTTTTCTACGTAAATCTGCGGGAAATATACGGTCATTAAATTCAATCAGACTGAAACATCGCCCTATCAAAATCCGTTGGTATATATAGATATGGGAATCAAAAATATCTATACCTTCCCTATCATGTTTTCTGCTATATTGCTGCAGAGCACGCATGAAAGAAATTGATATTCCTCCCCAACTGATTTCCTGGACAACTGACCAAACCTTGCTTTGGAACAAGATCAAATCGTTTGAAATAGATGATCCACAGGCTTCACTGGCATTCAGTGACAGGTTGGCACGTGAGAACGGATGGACGCTCGATTTTGCCTTACGCGCTATTGACGAATACAAGAAATTTATATTCCTGATCTGCGTCTCCAATCTTCCACTCACACCATCCGACCAGGTTGACCAGGTATGGCACCTGCATTTACTATACACTTATTCATACTGGAAAGAATTATGTGGTTCCGTATTGCAGCGTGAAATTCACCACGGTCCTACCAAAGGCGGCAACCAGGAAAAATCAAAATTCAACGACTGGTATACACGCACGCTGGAGCTATACCAACAATACTTTGGATACAGCGCTCCTGCAGACCTGTGGCCTTCTAACCAAAAGAGATTCAAGCCCGAAAAATTTCAGCGTGTTAACCGCGATATATACTGGCTAATTAAAAAACCATTCAAGTGAAACATCTATCTAAACTTACCCCTGCCGAAATTCTGTTACTCCGTCATGAATACCGTTCGTCTCTCAAAGACCTCTTAAAGTATACCTTGCTTGACCTGCTGATAAAACAAGTGCTTGAAATAGACGAAGCTCAACAGCAAAGCAATGCAAAAGATCCTGTCAAAAACTACCGGTATGTAAAGGCAGGCAGGAACTTCAAAAAACATCGCAGTAAATTTCACGAAGAGGTGTTCCTTATGTCTTTTGGAAAAAATCATGATCGGATCATCCTCTTCAATAACATGGTAAAGATCGGCTTCCAAAATTCCGTCTCGCACCGATCCTATACCAACAGAATCAGGAAAAATGGCGCGATGGACGGCCTGTTTGAAAAGCACTTTCATAATATATTATTCGGTGGCTTTGAATATACCCGCGCTGGTAAACAACTACGGGATCAGGTAAACCTGGAGATCAGTGAACTCGAAAAAACAGTTGCACGCTATATACAGGAAAATGACAAGGCGGGCCTCGACTCACTGCGCACGATCGGTGGCAATATATTTCTACTGCAAGGCCTTAGCCTGCCTATGCTAAAAGAACTGGAACAAATATTTATCGATGAGATGAAAACAGGTTCTGGTGATACTTCCGGCGAATGCAGCTCTGCATGCTGGAGTACATTTAGCGATTACTCCGGCAGCTTCGACAACGCCCATAGTCACGGTTGCAGCAGCGACAGTAGTGACAGCAGCGACAGCAGTGATAGCGGCTGCGGTGGCGACAGTGGTTGTGGCGGATGCAGCGGTGGTTGCGGAGGGGACTGAAGTTTAAAGTAAAAAGCGCAAAGCCTAAAGCGGGGCCGTACTACTTTAAGCCTTACACTTACTCTTTGTGCATTTCCTTCTGCGTTACTCTGTGAATTCCGTGGGAACCTAATTTATCTTTATAGCATAGAAAAATCCATTCGTGTCTCCGAAGTATACTGTATTACCATCAACTACCGGGTCGGAAAGTATAGACCCCAATGAAAGTATCTGCTTCTCGGAAGTAATATAGTCCTGTCCGTATAACTCAAAGCCTTTTCTAAATTCATTATTGTCACCATATACAGTGCTATATCGTTTGGCGCTCTCTTCTGTTTGAAAAGTCGCGTTAATCTTCCCGGTTTCCGGGTTAACCAAGTAAAGCTTACCATTAAAACTACCAAAGACTATATTTTCATTAGCCAAAACTGCTGAACCATATACCCGCATGTTAAGCGGAAGTTTCCATTTCACTTCTCCGGAATAGGCATTCATACAATAAAAGCGATGTGTATCCGATGTTCCGAAGTATAGATGATCCCTATAAAAGAAGGGTGTAGCAATAACCCAACTGCCAATCTCTTTCATATTCCATTTACCGGTACCCGTTCTGGTATCAAGCGCATAGATATTATAATCGCGACTGCCAAAAGCAACGGTGTTACCATATAGAAGTGCAGCCCGCTGTATCTCGCCTTTTGGAAAGTTTACATCTCCTACCGTTTTAAATTTCCAGAAGAGTTTTCCGCTTCTGGCAGCCAATGCGTAGAAGTATCCATCGTAACTGCCTATGAATACTGTATCATTTTTTACAACCGGTGTAGCATGCACAGTACCATTGGTCTTAAAATTCCAGATCATTTTGCCGGAAGCTGCCTGCAACGCATACACCGAACTGTCACCACTCCCCACATATACTATATGACCATCCACCACAGGCGATGACAAATAGTAGTCCCACAAATCATAGCGCTGCTCTCCTCTCGTCTGGAATTTCCAAAGCACATTTCCTTTATCCTTCTCCACCGCATATATACTTCCGTCTGCACTGGCGACTATAACTTTATTTTCTTCGATGGCCGGAGTTGACTTGATTGCGCCATTCGTTTTGAATTTCCATACGATCTTACCTGTATTCTTATTCAGGGCATACACATGTGTATCATCACTCCCAAAGTAAATATTATTACCACCGACTGCTGCTGAAGAATATATAGCACCACCGGAAGGATACTTCCATAACACAACAGGGCTTTGACTATAAACAACCGAAGTAAAAAAGATAGCAGGTATGAGCAAGACAAATCTCATAAAGGGCGTTGGGGTTAGTCAGTATATATCAAATATATTTAAAAAGTTGGAGGCTTATACTGCTTGAAAGGTTAAAATTCATTATACTAAATTGCACAAAGAAGACGCTAGGTTTCACAAAGGAAATATAACGACTAACGAATATCGAACAAGGAACCGATCAACGAATATCGAAGTTGAGGTATCCCAGCTTTTACTTTCAGCTTTTGTTTTCTCTGCGTAAATCTCCTCCGGTAGCTATCGGGATGCGGGAAACAAAAAAATATTCAAAAAAGAGGTGATATATTCACAGAGCAAAGCACATATCTATAGAACAGCAACGCATGGAGATTATGGAACCCGATACACTCGTCTCGCCCGTTATGGAGCGGACGAAGCTCTTTGAAGAGCTTTACACAACGGCCTTTCCGGGTGTTGCCAGGTTTATCAGCAAGATGAATGGCACACTGGAAGATGCGGCAGATATATTTCAGGATGCCCTGGTGATATTCTATGAGAAGAGTCAGCATGAAGCATTTGATATTTCTGCTTCGCGCGAAGCCTATATTATGGGTATAGCCAAGCACTTGTGGATACGCAAATTTGCACACGACCGCAAGAAGGTTTCGCTTGATCACCTCGAAGCAAGCATTACCATACCGGACGACTTCTACCCTGCTGTTAACAACGAAAAACTTCTTTCGCTGTTAGCGCGCTCAGGACAAAAATGCCTGGAGCTTCTGCAAGCTTTTTATTACGAAAAGTTACCGATGAAAAAGCTGGCCGGCAAATTCGGTTTTGTTACCGAACGTTCTGCTACTGTGCAAAAGTATAAATGCCTGGAAAAAGTAAGAGACACTATAAAAGAAAAAGCGTTTACCTATGAGGACTTCACTGAATGATATAGCGTTGGCCGAGCGATATATAGCAGGCAAACTGTCACCGGAAGATGCGTTAGTCTTTCAGGCACGACTTCTCACGGAACCGCTGCTGCGATGGAATGTAGCCGCATTGAGGAAAGTATATATAGTCGTAAAAGGTTATCATCGCAAAAAGATCCGGGAAGAAGCCGCGGCTGTCCACCGCGCCCGCTTTAATGATCCGGCTCACGCAGCTTTTCAACAACAGATCTATCAACTCTTTCAATAATTACATTTTATATGCAAGCGAACATGATACCGATGGTGATCGACAGCAGTGCACACGGAGAGCGTGCCTATGATATCTATAGTTTGTTATTGAAGGAGCGCATAATCTTCCTGGGCACAGGTATTAATGATGCGGTGGCCAATGTTATTGTCGCGCAGCTTTTATACCTGAATAGCATTGATCAGAAAAAAGAGATCAACCTGTATATTAACAGTCCGGGAGGAAGTGTATATGCCGGCCTCGCTATATACGATGCCATGCAAATGATACAAGCTCCGGTTTCAACTGTAGCGGTAGGTGTATCGGCCAGTATGGGAACAGCGCTACTGGCTTCCGGCAGAAAAGGAAAACGCTATGCACTGCCGCATGCTACTATACACATGCACCCTACCGGAGGTGGGGCGCAGGGATATACCGAAGATGTACGCATTGCTACACGCGAACAGGAGCGCTTGCAAACACAACTCTTTCACCTGATGGGTAAACATTCCGGACATACCTGGAAAGAGATTGAAGACTATTTTTTACGCGATCGTTTTATGAGTGCACCGGAAGCCAAGTCGTTCGGACTAATCGATGAAGTCCTGGGCGATATCAGCGATGTGATCGTATTGAATAATGCAGAGGCACATGTAAGCATGTTTCAACCGGCAGTACCATCGTAAGTGATTATACCGATATAATTACCCACTGAAAAGTCATATTGCATTTGTAAATCACAAAAGGCATTCGTTCCTTGTGGCTTAATTATTTTTATGAGCCACCATGCGATTCACGTAAGCTCAGAGATCGGTACATTACGCAGACTTCTTGTACACAGCCCTGACAGCAGCCTCGGTAAAGTTGTTCCCTCCAAAGCACAAGACTGGTTATTCGAAGACATTGTTCACCTCGATACCATTCGCAAGAAGGAATATGATTATTATACCCGTATTCTGCTATACTTTCTCGACCCCGGAAAAATTGCGGGCAAACTTCATCACATTGATGCTGCCGAAAGCAATCGTACTTTTTACAAGCCCGATAACGCAGGCTTTCATGCGTCCGATAAGGTGATCGAGTTGCAATGGCTGCTGGCCGATATACTTCGCGATAACACCATCAAACTAAAACTGGTAGCATCGGTCTGCGCCGTAGAGTTTTGCTCGTACGATACACAAAAACAATTATTCGAGCTGGAGCCGATAGCGCTTTCCAAAGTATTGATCAGCGGTACATTGAAAGATGGCCGCATGCTCTTCGCTCCTATACCGAATTTTATTTTTACCCGCGATATAGGGGTGGTGATCAACGATCATATACTTTTGAACCGGCCTGCCAAAAAAGCCCGCACACGCGAAGCCCTGTTAACAAAGTATATATTCTTCAACCATACATTGTTTGAGTCGTATCGGCAGAACATTATCGAAATTGAAGATTCATCGCATCACTTCTTATTACCGAAAGAGAGCGATGATAAAAAAGTTACCCTGGAAGGAGGCGATGTAATGATGGTAACGCCCAATCATTTACTGGTAGGTGTCAGTGAGCGAACCACTGTTGAAGCGGCACACCAGGTAGTAAATGCATTGTTTGAAAAGAAGATCGTTGACAAGATCACGGTAATACGCATCCCCAAGAAGCGCGACTATATGCACATCGATACGATCTTCACACAGGTGAAACGCAACGTATGGGTTATGCTCGGAAGCTTTTCGCGCAAGAGTATCCGCAAGGAAGATGCTGACCCGATTGAACGGATACTCGAAAGTAAAAAGAAGGACGACCCGATCAGGATCGTGCAGTTTCGCAGGGATGATCTGGAGAACCCGGTATATTTCGATGGTCTGGAAGATCTGCTCGCGCACATCAGCGAAGTCGATCTGCGCAGTGTCGATAAAACGCAGTTCATCTACTCGGGTAACAATGAGTTTCCGTATGATGTTCGCGAACAATGGACAGATTCCTGCAACGTGCTCGCATTACGCGAAGGTGTAGTACTCGGCTATGATCGCAATGATAAAACAACGGAAGCCTTCCGCGCCCAGGGATTTACCATTATACATGTACATGAATTACTCGGAGACCTCGAAGCCGGAAGAGTAAAAACAGATGACCTGCGAGATACATTGATCCTGATGCCATCGGCAGAACTTTCACGTGCACGCGGTGGATTTCATTGTATGAGTATGCCCCTGCTGCGCGACAATCTTTGATATACTATATATACATTTTATAACGACCTCTATA
>NZ_DATCSD010000017.1:0-2182 GCF_036568665.1 Ohtaekwangia sp.
AAAGAAGATGCTCCAGTGTGCCGGCTGTTTTAGGAAACAACACCGCGATCTCCGGATTTTCTTCAACACATTTCTTGAATCGGTTAAAGAAAGATATAGTAAGTTCTTCTTTCGCGCGACTTATCATAAACAGCGCTATACCTTCGGCCTGGGTGGTTATATCAAGGTTGGCAGCTCCGGCAAAAAGTTTAGCAGCCCCTGCTGTAATGGTATTGCTGCTTTGGGCATTAACATCAGGCAACCTCAAAAAGGGATTCGTGGAGAACTCCTTCTGAATTTCGCCATACTTACTCTTATCAGTATACTTCTTCAATATCTCTGCCGCCTTTACATTGCTTTGGTTCATGATCGGGAACAATACACGACCACTATCTATTATCGGATTTAATGCTGCCAGATCCCATGCATCCTGATACGCGATCTGCGCTCGCACTATACCGGGAAGTATAAATAACACCAGTGCAAGGCTCAGGTATAGTATATTTCTTTTCATCTTATAAATTATTAAAGCTATTAACGGGGTTTATCAATTTACCATACGGTTGTGAATCGGCATTGTCTACCAGGTGAGCTTTCAGATCAAGCGCTTTATAGTTGGCATTTTTATGTCTGGCGGCTTCCAGCAAGAGCGCTGCTACTCCTGCCACATACGGTGCTGCCTGGCTACATCCGGAAAGATTACAATAGGCTTTATTCATGGCTGTAGAAAAAATTTCTTCGCCTGGCGCAAAGATGTTTGTATTCGCTGCATTGATCGTATCCACCAAAGGCTGTTTACTCTTCGTAACACCGGCTACAGAAAGCACGGAAGTATATCTGGCAGGATATAAAAGATCACCACCCGTAGTGGAGTCTTTATTTCCCGCAGCAGCCACAACTAAAATTCCTTTCGCGATAGCTTTATTGATAACAGCTTCCAGTGCAGGGTCATTTACTTTTACTCCATTACTTATCGAGATGATATCCATTGCCTGATCAACAGCCCATTCGATACCTCTTACCAGGTATACTACATTATCTCCGCGAAGGTCGTTCGTAATTTTGCCCAGGTAGAAATTTGAATTATAGGCAACGCCCTTTACTCCAAATCCATTGTCGGAAGCTTTGATGATTCCCGTTACATGCGTGCCGTGTCCCATCTGATCCATTACACCTGACAAGCTATCGGATACATCTTTCAAATTATTAGCGTTGACAATAAGATCAGGATGTGGCAATGCTATACCCGAATCTAAAACCGCCAGCTTTACACGCTCGCCACTTAATCCTTTTTTCCAAAGTTCCCCGAGGTTAAAATCCTTATGCCACCAGAAATCATCTTCCGAGTATTCCGTTAATGCTATACGGGCAATAATTTCGTTGATGTTCTGAATACCTCCACTCCAATAGTAATTATTGGCAGCATCTTTCAGCCAGGTATTTACATTACCAACGCTATCGCCATTGTATAATTTACCATCAACCTCCAGTTCACTGCCGGGTGCGAGATATTGATAGCTTGGCGCTGTGAGGCTCGGGCGCCCTACCCGTACGTGCAAAAAATCTTTAACAGTAACTTTCATGTATTCTCTTATCTAGGCAATAGCTAACCTCTCCCTCTGGTAGATGCAAAAAATTAATTTACAAAAAGCTTCCTCTACGTCTTTATACCGGTATAGCCGGCAAGCAGAACGTTCACACAACGATATGGCTACTGCTGCTTAAAGACAACACAAAGTCGGCAAGAATATATACTAATATAGCATCCATAAACAGCGATTGCTGTAGATGCCTGTGACTTTTTTGTTATTGGCAGCTATAAAAAACCAGGTGCCCGGCTACCGGGCACCTGGTGAGGGGTAGGTTTTTTTAATTTCTTCTTGCATAGCCAACTTTAGCCCCAACGTTCCATGCTGGAGGATGCATGCCTCAGTTTACAAGCACGAGGAAGCTTTGCGTGTATTAGAGCCCATCTAATAACATCCACATATAAAGACTTCATTAACCCTCAGTCACTTTCGAAAATATAGGCTGAGAGTTCACCTTGGTTAGCCAGAGCAGTCGACTATCTGAAACACAAACTCCGAACAACGAGTCGACCCAAGAGAATAAAATACAAAAGCCCACCTTTCTACAACAAATGTGTAGAACGATGGGCTCTTATTCGAATGTAGAAAAGTATCTACGATTTTACAACTAACCA
>NZ_DATCSD010000018.1:0-8948 GCF_036568665.1 Ohtaekwangia sp.
CCCTTTAACTGAGGGATTTTAAAATGCTCGTCTTGTAATACTATACCATCCTTATTTATACTCCCGTTCGGGAGCCGGATCGGTATTATCCTATCTATACTATTCCTTGTCAATAACAGCTTGTGCAGTATAACTCCACAACGGTTCTGCTATTGCCTGGGAATTTCATTCACGTTATTCACTTAAATTACAAGATAATGAGTATCTCCCGCAAATATGGAAGAACTTACCATTACCCGTTTTCACCCGGCACCACCAGCGATGACCGTATTCATCACGACTACTGGCTGGCCGTACAAAAAATCACTTCGGTGATACATACTGAAAAACTGGATGGTGAAAATAATTGTCTGAGTCGTTATGGTGTGTTTGCCCGATCGCATGCAGCACCAACGACATCAGCATGGACAAAAGCTATCCGCGATCACTGGAACCTGATCAGGCATGATCTGGGCGACATGGAGATCTTCGGCGAAAATCTATATGCTGTTCATTCGATCGAATACCGAAAGCTCGAACATCATTACCACGTATTCGCTATACGCATACTCGATACCTGGTTAAGCTGGGAAGAAGTAAAATTCTATGCAGCCCTGTTCGATTTTCCTACGGTGCCGGAAGTAAAGATTGTACAACCTCAGGACGAGCTTGCTTACCGGCAGGATATACTCCTGCTGGTTCAGCAGCACAGCAGGTTCGATTCGTATGATATTCATACAGAACAACCCTGCACATGCGAAGGGATCGTGAGCCGAAATGCCGAAGAGTATAAAGTTGACGATTTTATGAACAACGTTTTCAAGTATGTTCGCAAAGGTCACGTGAAGACGGATGAACATTGGACGCGCCATTGGCGCAGGGCAAAATTACAGTGGGAATACCCACAGGTATAACATTAAAATTATTTTATGAACTGGATTTTATCAACCAATAAAACATGGGGCCACCTGGAAAAGCAATTCGATTGGGTAGCTGCCATGCGCGATGTTCCGCAAGATGCGCTGTACCATGCTGAAGGGAATGTAGCAGTACACACGCAAATGGTACTGGAAGCCTTAACTTCCGATATATACTATAAAGCGCTGCCAGCATCACAACAAGAGCTGCTATGGACTGCCGCTTTGTTACACGATGTTGAGAAAAGATCAACCACTATAACGGAGCAAGATGGTCGCATTACTTCTCATGGGCATGCCCGTAAAGGAGAGTATACTTCGCGCCAGGTGCTATATCACCTTGGCATGCCCTTTCAACAACGGGAACAAGTAGCAGCACTCGTGCGGTTACACGGCTTACCGCTCTGGCTAATGGAGAAGACTGATCCTGTTAAAGCATTGCTGGGTGCATCGCTTCGGATAGACATGCCGCTGCTGGCGTTGATCGCGAGAGCGGATGTATCAGGACGTATCTGCAACGATCAACAGCAATTACTGGAACGTATCGATTTCTTTCAGGCATATTGCGAAGAAGTTGGATGTTGGCAAGGCCCGAAAAGCTTTGCTTCCGATTTAGCGCGATTCGTATACTTCCATAAAGAAGAATCGCATCCGGAGTATATACCGTTTGACGATCTGCGCAGCGATGTGATCATGTTATCAGGCTTACCCGGTATGGGCAAAGACCGCTATATCAAAAAGCATTATGCTGACTGGCCCGTGGTGAGTCTTGATGACATTCGCAGACAACATAAGTTTAAACCGGACGACATTACTGCTACGGGACAAGCGGTGCAAATGGCGAAAGAACAGGCGCGCGAATATCTACGCAAAGGCGAACGGTTTATCTGGAACGCCACGAACATCACCCGCCAGATGCGTTCGCAATGGATAGATTTGTTCGCTACCTATAAAGCCCGCGTTCGTATAATATATATAGAGGTGCCTCATCGGGAATGGGTACGACAAAACTATAACCGCGAACATGTTGTACCGGAAAATGTATTGATGCGATTGCTACGGAAACTGGAGGTTCCTTTACCATACGAAGCCCATTCGGTAGAATATATAGTGGAATGACCTGTTTACAAGTAAAAGAAAAAGACTCCGCGGAAATTCTCCGGGAGTCTTTTTACTATAGTACACAACGACCATCGTAAGTTCTTCCTGAACAGAACTGCAGCGCATGGTGGTTAGGTTAGTGGTTGTGATAGCGTTAACTGTTACACGTTATCGTTATCCGATATAACGATTAACGACCGCCATTAACGTGTAACGACTAGCACTCAGTCGGAAGGGGATGAATCGAACATCCAAGGCATAAATGCACCACTTTTACAGAGTGGCCCGCTCCCACTTACGGTCTACCTTCCGATATATATACTGTCAGGACAGAAGGGTTCGAACCTCCGGTCTCCTGCTTCCAATGCAGGCGCGATACCTGGCTTCGCTATGTCCTGATATTTATTCATAAAAAAAGCCTCCACATCGGGAGGCTTCGTTATATATCTTCATTACCTGCTTCGCATTAATCAGACATATATACTCCGCTCTCCGGTATAGTATATGTGGGGTATAGACAAGAATAATATGGATATCGATAATTCATACGGAAAATATACGTTTCGATTTTGTTACTTGTCACCTATTAGGTAACATTTATTTTTTATTCTAATATATTGTGACGCGGAGGGCTTTAACCTCGATCTCTTCATTTGTGATGAAGCGCATTTATCAGCGACTATGCTATCGCGTCACCGGCATTTGCATCGGACACAGGGAATATTACTTCACCGTAATCCATCGCTTGCCCTATGTCGAGGTGGCTGGACTTGAACCAACATATAACCATTACGGTTTTTACACGGTATAAGCGTGAGCCGATACACCTCGTAAAGCGTGAATAATTTACTCACGCTTAAAAACTCACCCGGCCGGAATTGAACCTGCCACGAGAAACCGATAAAGATCTCTCCGCCTCCCTGGTACATGCGGGCGTTCATTACGCAATCCGGCAGATCATTCGCACGCGTGCACGAACTATTGAAATATATACTATATATACTCAACTGCCGGATATCTGCGGACATAGATGGGCACGATCCACCGACCGAGGCATTAACAATGCCTTGCTCTGCCAACTGAGCTATATGTCCCTCAAAAAAAATAAACCAAATAAAAAACCCCGGGTTGTTCGCCCGGGGTTCTATCAATACTGACTGTTATATAGCTATATAACGGTATTTATACCCGGGCATATCCCATAATCCTTTCCTACCAGATATATATGCTGGCGTGAAGGGTTGCTGTTAAATATGGTAAATGCCGGTTTCATGTGTTTTTCTAATTGTGATGCAAATATAGGATAACTTTTGAGATGTTACCTTCAGGGTAACAATAATTATTTTATTTTTGTGACCCAATCGCAAGGTTGAACATAAATGATAGTATCGATCCGCCATAGCGTTCTGAAAAGTCTCTTTGAAAAGGGAACAGCTACGGGTATATCCCGTGAGCTGAAGGATAGCTTGTTGCTATGGCTCTCGGTTATACACGCAGCGTCTGCTCCGCGCGATCTTTCTATTTCGCAAGTCAGCATATTGGAATCCAATAACGATAGTTATCGTCTGCAGGTAAAAGGTATAGGAACTTTTACGTTTCGCTTTGCAGACGGTGATATATACCAGTTAAATTATAAGCAGGAACCAAAGTAAATAACTATGGCACGCATGCAAAGCCCCGCGCACCCCGGACAGATTCTTGAAGAGCTCTATATAAAACCTCATCAACTGTCCATCACAGATGTAGCGGGAGCGCTGGGCATTGCACGCAAAAACCTGTATGCTATATTAAAAGGAGATTATGCAATCTCGGTAGAGATGGCTTTCAAGCTCAGCAAAGCATTTGATACCACGCCCGAATTCTGGATGCAGGCACAACTCAACTACGATCTGGCAAAAGGATATAAAGAATCGGGAAGTATAAAGATCAAGAGTTTGATCCCGAAAAAAACATCAAAACAGAACGCTAAAGACTAACCTAATATACAATCAGTAAATTCTATTTTCTCTTTCTGTTCTCCTTCTTTCCCAATCCTTTGAAATCAATATTGTCAGGTAAAGGACCATCGTAATCCAACAAAACTTTTACCTCAACATCGAGTGCTTTGGCTAATTTAAAAATTGTTTGAAATTCGATGTTCTCTTTCCCTTGTTCATAACGACTAATATCGCTGTCGTTGATCTTGGAGAGAATCTCAAGATCTAGTAATCTAAGCTTTCTATGTTTTCTTAATTGCTTTATTCTTTTACCAAGCTTTAAAAGTTCTGCTGAAAATTCCGAGGCTTTCATATAGAATGTGAATGAGCCTGAAAAGTGAGGTTATATAACAAAAATAAAATGGGGTTATAAGCACATTTACGAAAAAACATTTTACCTTTGAATCAAAGGAGAGCAGAATGAAAAAGGAATCCGACAAAAAAAATAAACCTTGGAAAGGTTCAAGAAGAGAAGAGATGTCGTTAAATCTCCCCTCGCATTTTATCATGTTGTGCCATTTACTGGAAGTGCCTGCAGAAAAAGTCTTACATGACTTTATGAATACTATAGCCATGGAGAGTTATGGTCTTAAGAAAGAAACATCAACAAAAACTCATATCATATTTTATAGATTGTGGTTATGGCCAGCAACACTACTCACAAGAGGATATATTAAAGATGTTTCATGAACTAAGCTGCATCGGAACGTTGTGGCCAAAAGACGCTCCCATGAAAGTTATAGATCAGCATGTAGCGTGGCGTGAGATGTACCACAAGCAGTGGTTCAAAAAATGGTTTCGAAAAATCAGAAGAAAAGAAGTATATAATTAAACTACTGTTTCTTTATTTATCAACTTCTCTATAGCAGTAGGAGCCGCTAAACTTTCATTGCGAATTTTCTCCTGTAGTTTTAAAAATCCTCCTATCAATGCTTCAGGGCGGGGCGGACATCCGGGTACATATACATCTACTGGCACAATTCTATCAACACCTTTTACAACGTGATAGCCGTGCTGCCAATACGGTCCTCCGCAGTTGGAGCAAGAGCCCATCGAGATCACGTAGCGAGGCTCGGCCATCTGTTCATAGAGGCGCTTGATGCGATCAGCCATTTTAAACGTTACTGTTCCGGCAACGATCATCACATCAGCCTGGCGTGGCGATGAACGGGGCGCCATACCAAAGCGATCCATATCATACACCGTTGTACCGGTGCTCATAAACTCAATCGCACAACACGCTATACCGAACGTCATGGGGAACATTGAAGATAACCTCGCCCAATTAAGCAGATCATCCAATTGTGTAACGATTACACCACCTTGCTCAAATTTCTGATCCAGTAATCCTTTCATGATCTTATTCGTGTAGGCTAGCCGTTGTTTTTACTTTTATACTTCTCGTTGATGGCATCATACAGTTCGCGCGGAACTACTGACTTTACTTCTGTCGGTTTAGGATCGGGCTTGATCCAGTCGAGGTGACCGTTCACCCACGCATAAGCAAGACCCAGCGCCAATACAAAAATAAAGATCACCATCTCTATCAACGAAAACCAACCCCATGCTCCGTTGGTTTCACGGATCAGGTCTTCATTGGCAAAAATAGTTGCCCACGGAAAAAGAAAAACGATCTCTACTTCGAAGAGCAGGAATATCAACGCTACTATATAGAATCGAATATTGAATTGCGTCCATGCTGCGGTAATAGGTTCTTCGCCACTTTCGTAAGTCGATAATTTTTCGGGATTAGGTCTGTTGGGGCGAACAATCCTTGAAACAAGGAGTGTAACGAGTATGAAGACAACGCCTCCTATTATATAAAGAAGAACTTCACCGAATGCAGAAAGGTATTGCTGGTTCATAACGAACCAAAGATATAATAATCTGGGGGAATTTAATTTTGTTTCCCGCTGATCTCGCAGAACCACGCAGATTAAATGCAGGAATAGTTAATGGCTCTCGAATAACAAAATTGAATAATGAACAAGGAACATCGATCAACGAATATTGAAGTTGGTAGTGGTGTCAGCTGTTCTTAACTGACACCTTGAATAAGGAATACACTTTACGAATAACTATTAACGAATAACGGAAATCCGAATAGCTAACAAGGAACATCGATCAACGAATGTCGAAGTACAAATACACGCAACTACTTCCAGGCCGCGATGATCACGCCCATTACGGTTAGTGCTACGATGCTATAGCCTGCGTTGATGAGAAATAGTTTGAACGATCTTCTTTCAAACAGGTAATGAGTGCCTATGAATGTTGCTACCCAGCCGAAGCCTGCGAGGAATCCCCAGAGTGCTCCCATCTCAGGTTTATCTTCAGGGCCCATGAACATAGCCAGGTTTACTGCGGCAATAAGTCCGAGGACGAACGATAGTCCGAAGATCTTTGCCATGTTAGCGCCTTTCATACTCTCTTCTGTGAATCCGTTTTCGCGCATCCAGGCTTTACCAAATACTGCGGGTGAATACCAGATACCTCCTATAAGAAAGGTTGATGCTGCGGCTGCGAGGATAGACCAATAATTTAAATCCATATGTTTACGTGTTAGGTGTTGATGTATTTAGGTTAGAAATTCAAAGTGTTTATGATTTAAGGTTTAATGTTCGATTTGAGCCAGGACGATTTCGTTGCCGTAGAGGTCGAGGAAATGCAGAAAGGTGGCGCCTGCGTCTGTTACAGGCGGGCGTATAATCTGTACGTTGTGTTGTTGTAGTTGCTGATGCAGTTGATTGAATGAATCGGTATATAGTACAAAGGTTGGCTGGCCTTGTGTTTGTCTGCCTACATTTGCCTGTTGTGTAGGCGAGGTTGCTTTGAGGAACCAGATGCCCGCAGTATCCTGATCGGAGAAAGCTATATGTAGGTAACGTTGTCCGGAGTCGGTAGTCATATCATATAGTTTGCGGGCATTCAACGTCTTCTCATAGAAGCGAAATGCTTGATCGTAGTCGTGCACGAGAATAACCATTCGTCCGAGAGACAGTTTCATAGAATCCATGTGATAAGGTAAAGCGTTACTATATATAATTACTTCCTTATAAAATTAAGCATTGTATGGAAGTACGGTCTGAAATTGTGAAATTTATAGATACAAAACCGGAACGTGTTACTGAAACGGAAGATCTATGTCCTCAACCGGAAAAGATATATATCCTGATTTGAATACTCCACAGGAAGTGCAGTTGAATGACAAACTCATCCGACTGATCGGTATTCCTTTCTTCGGTATATCTATTCCTAACCTTACGGGAATCTTTGGTACGCTTACCTATCGCGACTACCGTTACTGGATGGGGTATATATTCTTTATCGTATTGGCGGCTATGATCTGGCAGGGTAATCGTTACCTGATGTTCAGCACACGCAAGCGGTTTACGTGGTTCGATAAACCAATCGAAAAGCTTATTCTGCTTTTCATGAATAACATTTTCTATACTACGCCACTTACTATAGCCTGGCTTTGCCTCTGGTATCGGTGGGCAGGATTTTCATTTATTCATTGGAACACTATTCTTATTGTTGCCCTGGTAAATGTTATCTGTGTTTTATTTGTGATCCATGTATACGAAACAGTGTTTATGGTAAAGGAGCAGCAAAGTGAGCAGGTAAAAAACGCAGAGCTATCGCGCGCAAAAGCAGAGGCCGAATTAGAGGCTTTGAAGAATCAGATCGATCCGCACTTCATGTTCAACTCACTCAACAGTCTCTCCTACCTCATTGGCACGGCACCTGACAAAGCCAAGCTCTTTACCGAGAATCTTGCCGAAGTATACCGCTATATATTGTCGCAGAAAGAACAAACGCTGGTAGTGCTGGAAGATGAATTTATCTTTATGGATACGTATGCAGCTTTACTCAAACTTCGCTTTGGTGAAGCGCTCAACATTCAAAAGAACTTCAGCAGTGCGATAACAAAAGAATTTCTCATTCCCCCTATATCTGCCTTTGTGGCATTGGAGAATGCGGTGAAGCATAATGAAATATCCGAACGCATGCCGCTGCAGGTATGTATTTCCATACACGATGGTATGCTTCGTATAAAAAATAAAATTCAACCGAAGCGAAGCATACAACATTCCTCTAAAATAGGATTGAAGAACCTGGATGACCGCTTCAGAATCATTACCGGCAAAGGTATATATACGGCTAATGAACAGGAAACTTTTACGGTAACACTTCCGCTTATACCGATCAACGCTTAACTACACTTGCCATGAACGTTATTATCATTGAAGATGAATTACTCGCACAAGCCAAACTGGAAACGATGTTATATACACTCGATAAATCCATCGTAGTGTTAACCAAGTTGAGCAGTGTAAAAGATTCCATTCAATGGTTATCACAGAATCCATCGCCCGACCTGGCATTTGTAGATATACAGCTTTCAGATGATCATTCGTTCGAGATATTCCGAAAACATCCGGTATCATTCCCGGTAATTTTCACTACGGCTTATGATAAATATTTACTGGAGAGCTTTGAGTTTAATGCGATCGATTATTTACTTAAACCGATCACCGAAGAGAAACTGAAACGCTCGCTGGAAAAGGTCGCTATACTGCGTGATCATTTCCTGCAAGGCAATCTTTTGAAATTCATTCAAAATATACCGCAGCAGCCGGTGCGCAATCGCATCATCGCCAAGAAGGGAACGGAGTTCGTAGCAATGGATCTTTGTGATATAGCGTATTTCTATACCGAGCACAAAATTGTATTCGCGAAAGATTTTAGTGGACGGCAATTGATCCTGGATAAAACTATAGGAGAACTGGAATCGGAGATCAGTTGTAAAGATTTCTTTCGGATCAATAGAAAGTTTTTAGCGAACCTGAAATCTATCGAGCGGTTCAAGCCGGATAATGGTAAGATCAGAGTATATCTGAACCCGGAGATGAAGGAAGAGGTGCATGTGAGCAAGGAGACTGCACCGGAGTTTCGGCTGTGGATTGAGGGG
>NZ_DATCSD010000019.1:0-47903 GCF_036568665.1 Ohtaekwangia sp.
GTGGAAGAAACACAAAAGGCTGGTATAAATGGTTTTGTTTTCTATCCGCAGGAATGGATAATTTTGGGCGGAAGTTTGTTATTAGGGTTAATCTGTGCTGTTATACCGGCTATACAGGCGTATCGCACCGATATCTCGAAAGTACTGGCAGGAAATTAGTAGCAGAATTATAGAGACGATAAAAAGATAACTTATGAAGAAAAGCAGTTTGTTGATAGCAATGGTGCTGTGTGCCGGAAGTATACTCGCACAAGGTAAAGTAGATATGTGGGAGAATTTTGCCAAGACCAAGTTCGAACCCAAATATTACGAGAAGCTCGGTGAATATTTATTCTACCCAACATTCCCTGCGGATATAAAAGCATTAGAAGGTAAAGAGATTACCATCCAGGGATTCTATGTTCCGTTTGCTCCGGAAGATGGCACCTATATTATCATCTCCAAATATCCGATGAGTCAATGTTTCTTCTGCGGAGGCGGTGGCCCGGAGTCAATCGCTGAAGTAAACTTTGCTAAAGATTCACGCAAGTTCCAGGTGGATGATCTGATCACCATAAAAGGAAAGTTGAAACTCAATGCTGAAAATATGGATCATGTGAATTTTATATTGACCGATGCTGTGCTCGTTAGCAAGTAAGTTGATGTTCAGACAGATGTAGATAGCTATATCACGCATGGTTCTTTTTTAGTACATTACCCTTATGAAAGAACTACAAGTTGTTGAAACAGATCTTAAGATCGTTGTCTCCGAAAGTATAGGAGAAGTATCTGCCAGTATATTAGAGCCACCTTCCATGAAAGCCATGATGCTGCTGGCGCATGGGGCGGGTGCAGGCATGGCGCACATCTTTATGGTAAAGCTCGCACATGCGCTCGCGAAATTATCCATCGGTACTATCCGCTATAATTTTCCCTATACCGAGCAGGGAAAGAAAAGACCGGATACCCCGGCCGTTGCCCACAAAACAATTGAGCAGGTAATCCTGTATACAGCCGATGCTTATAAATCATCTCCCTTGTTTGTAAGTGGTAAATCATTTGGCGGCCGCATGACGTCACAATTACTCGCTAAGAAATCATTTGATAAAGTTCAGGGAATTGTATTCTACGGATTCCCGCTGCATCCGGCAGGCGATCCTTCCATAGAGCGCGCCGAACATTTGCAAAATATACACTTGCCTATGTTGTTTCTGCAAGGCTCACGCGATGCACTGGCAGAGTGGGATCTGATCAGCAACGTGTGCGCTACACTACCCACGGCTAAACTCGTAAGATTCGAAGGAGCGGACCATTCTTTTAAAGCAGGCAAGAAAGATGTAGTGCCCGAACTGGCAGAAGCTACCGATGCCTGGCTTCAAACATTTTAATCAACAATAGCCGAAAACGGCTTAAAACTATAAATGCAACTTAGTTGCATTTATAGTTTGTATAATTATATTTGCAACATAGTTGCATTTATGAAACATCTTCTAATTCTTATCGCGCTGTATGGATTGGGCATTTCACCAGTAGCCGAGGCTGATGGATGGGATGTATTAGCCAAAGTGAAATTTACCGAGAAGCTTAATAAAGAAGATAACTCCTATTATCTCTATCCTTTTTTCGATAGCAGGATTCGTGCGTATGAAGGGAAAGATTTTGAATTGAAAGGACATTACCTGCCCATGGATTTTGATGACGCACGACTAATCATACTCTCCAAGTTTCCTTCCTCAACCTGTTTCTTTTGCGGAGGTGCCGGGCCGGCATCGGTGGTGGAGGTATATATGAAGACTAAACCTCCGCGATTCAAAGCCGATCAGGTTATTACCATCAAAGGCACTTTGCAATTGAATGATAAAGATATAGAGCACATGAATTTTATTCTGAAAGATGCTACGCTTATAAAGTAAATATATAGTTATACAACGGTGGTTCTAAAAATCTATAGTATATATGATGGATCTGTTTAAACGTAAAGGCAAAAGTAAATTGCCGGTTACCGTATTGTCTGGTTTTTTAGGAGCTGGTAAAACTACGCTGCTGAACCACGTGCTGAACAACCGCCAGGGACTGAGAGTGGCTGTTATTGTAAACGATATGAGCGAGGTAAATATAGACGCGCGCCTGGTGGCAAACGGAGTTAAACTATCGCGCACAGAAGAGAAGCTTGTAGAATTGAGTAACGGCTGTATATGCTGTACGCTGCGCGAAGATCTGATCCGTGAAGTGCAGATGCTAGTAAAGCAAGATAAGTTTGATTACCTGCTGATTGAAAGCACAGGTATATCTGAGCCGATTCCTGTAGCACAGACTTTCAGTTTTGATACAGGCGAAGCGTTGTATGATCTCGCAACGATAACACGTCTCGATACCATGGTAACCGTGGTGGATGCCTTCAACTTCTTTAAAGATTTTGGCAGTGCCGATACTTTGTTAAGGCGAAGACTTACCGCTGATACAGAAGATCAGCGAACCATTGTTAACCTGCTAACCGACCAGATAGAATTTGCCGATGTTATTATTCTGAATAAGACCGATCTGGTGCCAGAGCGTGAGTTGAAATTACTGGAAGGTATACTAGCCAAACTGAACCCAGGTGCCCACCTCATCCGGTCTGAATTTGGTGTAGTAGATCCGCAGCGCATTCTCAATACACATGCCTTTAATTATGAGAAAGCTTCGCAGGGAGCAGGATGGATAAAGGAGCTTAACAACGAACATGTACCTGAAACTGAAGAGTATGGTATCAACTCATTTGTATTTCGCGATCACAGACCTTTTCATCCCGAGCGGTTCTGGGATTATGTTCAGATGGAGTTTCCCGGAAATGTAGTGCGCAGCAAAGGTATATTTTGGCTGGCATCACGGCCTGACTATGCGATGATATGGAGTCAGGCGGGAGGATCATCACAAGCAGAAGTATATGGTAAATGGTGGGCGTCTGTTCCGGTAGAAAAGCGATTGAAGCACCCTGCATTTATACAAGATCAGACGAGCATCCAAAAGAAGTGGGATATTACATGGGGCGATCGTTTAAATGAGTTGGTGATCATCGGTACACAACTTGATAAAAAAATAGTTACCCGCGATCTTACCCGATGCCTGGTGACGGACGAAGAAGCAAAACAATTTCAGGCGGGTATATCTTTTCGCGACCCCTGGCCTGTGTAACAGAAAAGTATACAGTGCTGTGCGCTCGTGGACACGCCCAAACAATAACCATGAAGTCATTTCATCTACAATCAGAACATTCTTGTAAGTGTGCCGAATTTGTTTAAAGATTTTGAGGCCAAAGGATGTTTTAAAGGCAAGCGATTGAACAAAATTGTAGCATAAGGCACACATGCGTGTGAATATTACTATCTCTTTGCTATTTTGCGCGACTTTTGCCTAAATCTCTGTTTGTATGATCACTGTTGGGAACAGAAAATTGTCTGTTGACGATTTTGAAAAATTGCTTTACCAGGATGGTAAGGTTGAGTTGAATAAAGATGCACGTGACCGAGTAAAGGTAAACTTTGACTTTTTGCAGCACTATGCGCAGAACAAAGTTATCTACGGTATCAATACCGGCTTCGGGCCCATGGCGCAGTATAAGATCAGTGAGGAAGATCAGCGTCAGTTGCAATTCAACCTCATCCGAAGTCACAGTGCTGGCTCCGGACAACCGTTCACGGAAGAGCTTGCACGTGCCACCATGCTTGCCAGACTAAACAGTCTGATGCAGGGAGTATCCGGTGTGCATGTAGATGCAGCCGATCTTATCTGCGAACTGCTCAATAAAAAAATCAGCGCCTGTATTTTTGAACGTGGTGGTGTTGGTGCCAGTGGAGACCTGGTACAATTAGCGCACCTCGCGTTGAATCTCATTGGAGAAGGAGAACTCTTTTCAGAAGGTAAATTACTTCCTGCGAAAGAAGTTTACGCTGCACACAAATTAAAACCCCTTGATATTTACTTACGCGAAGGACTTGGTTTGATGAATGGAACATCGGCCATGACGGGTGTAGGTATGGTGAACATCATTCAGGCAAAACGCCTCTTGTCATGCGCCACTATTCTGTCGGCTATCACCAACGAATTGATGAAGTCGTTTGATGATCACTTCTCGGAAGAACTTAATCACGTAAAGCTCCACCCCGGCCAGAGCAAAATTGCGGCAGGCATTCGCCACGTGTTGTCAGACAGCAAACTGGTCCGTAAGCGTCCGGAGCATTTATACCATCGTAAAATTGTAGAAGCTGTATTTACCGATAAGGTTCAGGAATATTATTCATTGCGTTGTGTACCGCAGATTCTCGGACCAGTATACGATACGTTGGCAGAAGTACAGCGCGTGCTCGAAGATGAAGTAAATTCAGCGAACGATAACCCGGTTATCGATCACGAGCGCGAGATGGTTTATCACGGAGGTAACTTCCATGGCGACTATGTATCGCTTGCCATGGATAAACTGAAGATCGTGATCACCAAGCTCACGATGCTTTCCGAACGTCAGTTGAACTACCTGCTCAACGATAAACTCAATCAGAAGCTTCCTCCGTTTATCAACCTTGGTACGCTGGGACTTAACTTCGGTTTGCAGGGTATGCAATTCATGGCTACCTCTACAACAGCCGAGAACCAGACACTGTCATTCCCGATGTACTTGCACAGTATCTCCAACAATAACGACAATCAGGATATTGTAAGCATGGGATGTAACGCAGCGCTCATGACGAAGCGTGTTATTGACAACAGTTTTGATGTGCTTACCATACAGCTCTTTGCTGTGGTGCAGGCCATTGATTTCCTGAAGTGCCAGGCGAGGTTATCAACCTTTACTACCAAAGTGTATGAAGAGTTTCGTGCATTGGTAGGCCCTGTGCTGGAAGACAAGCCCCGGTATAACGACATTCAGACGATCAGAAAGTATCTGGTGAATCTGGGCGCTTCGTTCCCGATTAATTAATTGTATCGCGTTACTTTACCCTATTTCCGTTCAACATGAAATACGCACTCGTTACTGGAGGTTCCCGTGGTATAGGCAGAGCTGTTGCTATTAAACTTGCCGAGCAGGGATATAATATACTGATCAACTATAAAAGCAATGAAGCTGAAGCCTTGAAAACGCTGGAGTTGATCAAAGAGAAAAATGTTACCGGTGAGATCCTGAAGTTCGATGTGTCCAGTAAGGCAGACGTTGAAACTGCACTGGGGAGCTGGATCGAAAAAAATACAGACAAGAACATAGAGGTGCTTGTAAACAACGCAGGTGTCCGCCAGGATACATTGCTGATGTGGATGACCGATGAGCAGTGGGATGGTGTGCTGGGATCGAGCCTCGATGGCTTCTTCTATGTAACCCGCCTCGTAGTAAACAGTATGCTCAAAAAACGTTATGGAAGAATTGTGAACATAGTTTCACTCTCGGGTATAAAAGGAATGCCCGGGCAGGTAAACTATTCGGCAGCGAAGGCAGGTGTTATTGGTGCTACCAAAGCATTGGCGCAAGAGGTAGCGCGCAGAAACATTACTGTAAACGCTGTGGCGCCTGGTTTTATCCGCACGGATATGACACAGGATCTCAACGAGCAAGAGCTGAAAGCCCTTATACCGATGCAGCGTTTTGGTGAGCCTGATGAAGTAGCAGAAGCAGTTGCTTTTCTGGCTTCGCCCAAAGCATCCTATATAACGGCAACTGTACTGTCTATTAATGGAGGCCTTTATTCCTGAAAATTACCGGTTAAAGGTACACCACTGATAAATCTTTATAGTGCAGTAGCGAATTGGCAGTGGCCAATCGGAATTAAAAAATTATTTTTGCGAATAAATTGGTATGCATGCCTAACTCTTAGTTGGGTATTTATACCGTAAATTACCCCTGACCTCCTCTATGAATAGAGTTGTAATTACCGGAATCGGCATTTATTCCTGCATAGGCAAAGACCTGGCAGAAGTAAGACAGTCTCTTTACGATGGCAAGTCTGGCATTTGGCTGGATCCAACCCGTAAAGAAATGGGCTATCGTTCCGGTCTCACCGGTAAAGTTGAAAAGCCTTCCCTGAAAGGTGTGCTTGACAGACGCGCACGCATCATGCTGCCAGAGCAGGGTGAATATGCATTCATGTCTACAACGGAGGCCCTGAAGAGCGCTGGTCTTGATCAGGACTATCTCGATAAACACGAGATCGGTATCATCTTCGGAAACGACAGTTCTGCGCAGCCGGTTATTGAAGCTACCGACATTATCCGCGAAAAGAAAGACACCATGCTTATCGGTTCGGGTTCTGTATTCCAGTCCCTGAACTCTACGGTAAACATGAACCTGGCTACCATCTTCCGCTTAAAAGGAATCAATTTTACAGTAAGTGCAGCGTGCGCCAGTGGTTCGCATTCTATTGGATTAGCGGCTATGTTTATCAAGAACGGCATGCAGGATTGCATCATCTGCGGAGGTGCACAGGAAACCAATAAATATTCCATGGGGAATTTTGATGCGTTGAGTGCTTTCTCCATTCGTGAAAACAATCCTACCCAGGCATCACGGCCTTTCGATAAGAATCGTGACGGTCTCGTACCCAGTGGAGGTGCTGCTACGGTTATACTGGAAAGTCTTGAGTCTGCCCAGCGTAGAGGTGCAACTATACTGGGCGAAGTGATCGGTTATGGATTCTCTTCCAATGGCGAACACATTTCCAATCCTACTGTACAAGGCCCCTCACGTTCGCTGAGCATGGCTATGAAAGATTCCGGGTTGAAGATTTCCGATATAGACTATATCAATGCACATGCTACCTCAACACCGGCAGGCGATGCCAGTGAGGCGAAAGCTATATTTGAAGTTTTTGGTACAGCCGGAACACCGGTAAGTTCTACCAAGTCTATGACAGGACATGAGTGCTGGATGGCAGGAGCGAGCGAAATTGTATATTCTCTCCTGATGATGCAAAATTCATTCATTGCACCGAACATTAATTTTGAAACACCAGACGAAGACTCTGAGCATCTGAACATTGTGACGAAAGCTCAGAATAAAAATATTGACGTATTTTTGTCTAATTCTTTCGGATTCGGAGGAACAAACTCGACCTTAATTGTTAAAAAGTGGAAGTAATAGCAATGAATCAAACAGCAATCATTGAAAAGATCAATGGGTTTTTAGTAGAAGAATTTGAGGTAGAGCCCGGTAAGATTACCCCGGAAGCTAACCTGCGCGAAACGCTGGAGCTTGACAGCCTCGACTACATCGACCTGGTGGTAGTTATCGAAAGTAATTTCGGTTTTAAAGTAAAGCCGGAAGACTTTGTTAACATTGTTACCTTTCAGAATTTTTATGACTACGTGACAAATCGCGTAGGTGAGAAAGTAACCTCCTGATACAATGCCGCAATGGCAAGGTAAATCCAAGGGTAACAAGCTCGGCTACAGAATTTTCGTTTACGTTATACGATACCTGGGTGTAAAGCCCGCGTATTTTCTGTTGCGTTTTGTAGCCGGTTACTACTTTGTTGCTTCCTGGAATTCGTCAAAGCATATATATGCTTATTTCCGGAAGCGACTGCGTTACGGGAAATTTTCATCCTTCTGGAAGATCTATAGCAATTACTATGTGTTCGGGCAGACGCTGCTCGACAAGGTGATTGTTATGGCTGGCATCGAGAATAAATTCACGTATGATTTTGATGGTGAAGAGAACCTCCGCGATATCGTAAAAGGTGGACGTGGAGGTATATTGATCAGTGGCCACGTGGGCAACTGGGAAGCTGCCGGTCATTTACTGAAACGTCTTAACACGCGGGTAAATGTGGTGATGTTTGATGGTGAACATGAGCGCATCAAACAATACCTCGAGCAGGTTACCGGAGGTCATAACTTCAACGTGATCGTTATCAAGAATGATATCTCGCACGTATATGCCATTGGACAGGCATTGCAAAAAAATGAATTGATCTGTTTACATGCCGATCGTTTCCTGGAAGGTAACAAAACACAGTTGATGCCTTTTCTTGGAGACGATGCACTGTTTCCGCTCGGGCCTTTCCAGCTCGCAGCCGGCTTTAAAGTTCCGGTTTCCATTGTGTTTGCCTTTAAAGAATCAGCAACACACTATCACTTTTTTGGAAGTCAGTTGTACGAACGCGGAGAAGATGAATCGAAGCAGGAATTTACTTCCAAGCTTATGAACGCCTTTGTAGGCGATCTCGAACAAAAAGTACATCTCTATCCGATACAATGGTTTAATTATTATAACTTTTGGGATAAATAACCCCTGAACTTGAAACCCTGAACCCTAAAATATTCCTAACCCGAAATGCTGGCCACCAAACAAACCATTACCCAATATATACCGCAGCGCGACCCCATCGTGATGATCCACAACCTGGTGGAGGTAAGCGATGAACATGCTGTTACGCAACTGGCTATAGCTCCGGATAATGTATTTGTGGCCGATGGATATTTTGCAGAGCCGGGACTTGTGGAAAATATAGCACAGACGGCAGCGGTGCATGTAGGCTATCAATGTCAACAGAAAAATATACCGGTGCCCATCGGATATATAGCAGCCGTGCGCGATTTGCAGATTCATAGTTTGCCGAAGCAAAATTCGACCATAACAACTTCCATTCGCATCGTAAACCAGGTGCTTGAGTTGACCATAGCACAGGGCAGAGTAGAGCAGGACGGACAACTTCTCTGTTCGTGCGAAATGAGGATCTTTGCCAAGATACAAACCGCTTAATATATACTATATATACTTTTGAAATAGCTTGCTAAAGTTTAACATGAATATCCGCTTATGAAACAACTCAATGCACTCATCATCCTCTTGTTTGTTGCGTCTATTACTGTTGCACAGGATCGCAGTGATGTTTTTAAAGAAGATGCCAAGATCACCTGGCTCGGCCTTGATTTCTCGGATGCCAAGCTTATTGGCGACCGTGAAAAGCTGGGATCAGAATCAGACATTCGCCACCTGATCGAAGCGTGGAATAACCTCATCGTTTCTGAAGGCGATAAATTTGATGTAGCCGCTGCCATCGATAAAAAGAAAATAGAGAAGAACATTCAAGCTACACTCGATCACAACGCTACACTGGATGTACTCTCCATGTTGTCGAATGCTGAGAAAGACTATATACATCTTAACCGCGATGGTGTAGCAGAAATCATAGCATCATACGATTTTAAAGGAGCATCCGGCATCGGGCTTATGTTCAATGTGGAGAGCTTCAGCAAAATGAACGAGGAAGCTTCCTTCTGGGTAACGTTCATTAATATCGATACAAAAGAAGTACTCTTCAGCGAACGCGTGGTGGCAGAACCACGCGGATTTGGTATGCGTAACTTCTGGGGTGGTGCCATCTTCGGTGCGTTAGAACGTATCAAGAAAAAAGAGTACTCCATGTGGCGAAAAAAATACTATCGCCCGTAAGATCAATCCCTAAAATGTAATATTACAAGTGCACAAAGCTGAAAGTTTATCGAAGAAAGCTTTTAGCTTTGTGCCTTTCTTTTTAACACCCCTGAAGCGTGCTGATCCATCAGACCGAAGTTATTGTGCGATTCAATGAGGCCGACCCGCTCGGAATAGTATGGCACGGCCACTATCTCCGCTATTTTGAAGACGGCCGCGAGGCATTCGGCACTGCCTATGGAATTTCCTATCTCGATTTTTACAAGAATGGACTCGCTGTGCCGGTAGTATCGGTGCAGTGCGACTATAAAAAGCCGCTGCGGTATGGCGATACGGTAATCGTAGAATCAACCTATGAACCAACGGTGGCTGCCAAACTGAACTTCAGTTACAAGATGTATGAATCTCAAACAAAAGAGCTTGTAGCAACCGGCTCAACGGTACAGGTATTTGTCGACATCAAAAACTTTCAGTTGCAGTTGAGCGTGCCCGAGTTTTTTCAGAATTGGAGAACCAAGTATAAAGTGTAATGGCACGGCAGGTATGGTCAATAGCCGATAGCATAGTCTCACCGTTGGGTAACACCAGCGATGAAAACTATGCACGCGTGCGCCAGGGTGAATCCGGTATAAAATCGGTAAGCGATACACGCTGGAACGACAAGCCGTTTATGGCTGCAGCGATTGAAACCATACAGGCAACGGACGAGGCTACACGCTTTGAACAGATCGCTGTAAAAGCATTGGAGAATGCTTTGGCCGGTATAAAAATGCCAGCAGACAAAACGTTATTTATACTCTCCACTACCAAGGGAAATATAGAGTTGCTGGATGGCGAAGAGCGCAATCATCCACGTATCCACTTGCATGCTGCGGCCGATTACCTGGGAAGTAAATTTGGATTCAAACGAAATATAGTCGTATCAAACGCCTGTATATCCGGAGTGCTGGCGCTGATTATAGCAAAGCGTTTTCTGGAAGCAGGTCAATACGATCATGCCGTTGTGTTGGGAGCAGATGTACTGAGTAAATTTGTAGTCTCCGGCTTTCAAAGTTTGCAGGCAATGAGTGCATCACACTGCAAACCCTTCGATGCCAATCGAACCGGCATTAACCTTGGAGAAGCAGCAGGTGTAATGGTTTTGACTGCAGCGCCACAAGCTATAGGAGCGGCAGCCACGGTACGGCTGCTGGGCGGAAGTGTGAGCAACGATGCCAACCATATATCAGGCCCTTCACGCACAGGGGAAGAGTTGGCGCACGCAGTAACACAGGCATTGAGAGTATCGGGTCTTTCAACAAGTGAGATTGATTTTATATCTGCTCACGGAACGGCTACAGTATATAATGATGAAATGGAATCGAAAGCTTTTTATACTGCGGGGATGAGTTCCATTCCATTGAATAGTTTAAAAGGATATTACGGACATACATTGGGAGCAGCGGGAATTATAGAGACGGTTATATCCATACGCAGCCTGCTGCAAAACGAATTGATACCCACTCGGGGATTTGATACTTTTGGCGTTCCGAAAGAGATCTATGTATATAAGGAACTTCAGTCAAAACCATTAAAAAGAATTTTGAAAACTGCTTCCGGTTTCGGAGGATGTAATGCCGCACTTGTTGTGGAAAAAGTTAATTAAACAATTACCCATGAATTTTTTCGAGACAGACAAACTCACTGCTTTACAATCAATCGAAAAGGCGCAATGGATTGCCTTTGCTCCTGCTGTATTTCAGACTACGCGTGTACTGCGTGAAACCGGAATTTTGAAAACAATACAAGCACATCCGGATGGCCTGACGCAGGCGCAGGTAGTGGAGAAGGTCAACGTATCCAAGTATGGTGTACGTGTATTGATGGAAGCAGCATTAGGCATAGGTCTGCTTACTTGCAAGGATGATGTTTACAAAGTAACAAAGACAGCAACATTTATTCTGAACGACAAGCTCACGCAGGTGAACTTCGACTTTATGAACGATGTGTGCTATAACGGATTGTTCACACTCGATGAAAGTATAAAGAACGGAAAACCGGAAGGCTTAAAAGTATTTGGCGATTGGCCAACACTGTATCGCGCGTTAGCACACTTCCCTCCGAAAGTAAGAGAGAGCTGGCTGGCATTCGATCACTACTATTCCGATGCATCTTTTGCCGATGTACTTCCTATTGTATTTCAACACAAGCCTAAATCATTGTTAGATATAGGCGGCAATACAGGCAAGTGGGCGCTCGAGTGTTTTCAATATGATGAAGATGTTACCGTTACCATTTTCGATCTGCCGGGTCAGGTAAATATGGCTAACAAGAATATAACCGAGCGGGGCTTTGGCGATCGTATACGCTTCCACGAAAGTGATATACTCGATGAATCGCTGCCGTTCCCGAAAGGCTTTGATGCTATCTGGATGAGTCAGTTCCTCGATTGCTTCTCCGATGATCAGATCATCTCTATTCTGAAGCGTTGTCGTAAAGCATTGAACCCGGGAGGAAGTGTATATATACTGGAGCCGTTCTGGGATTGCCAGCGATTCCAGGTAGGAGCGTTCGCATTGCAGCAAACATCTATATACTTTACTGCGATGGCCAACGGAAACAGCCAGATGTATCACTCTGATATTTTCAAAGGCTTTATCAAAGAAGCCGGATTTACTGTAGCAGATCAAAAAGATATGCTTGGTGTAGGCAACACGTTGCTGGTGTGCAAGCCCGAGTAAACCAACCTATAGTTAGAAGAACAAAATTCCACAAAGCTGTCAGAGCAAATGAAAGAGCAAATTGATGTTTTGGTAATCGGTGCCGGACCTGCAGGAAGTATAGCTGCAGCCATGGTGCACAAGGCAGGATTTAAAGTTCGTGTAGTAGAGCGTGAAAAATTTCCGCGCTTTGTTATCGGAGAAAGTTTATTGCCGCGCTGTATGGAAGTGCTGGAAGATGCCGAACTGTTGGATGCGATAAAAGCCAAAAACTTTCAGCAGAAGTTTGGTGCTAAATTCCTCAAGGAAGAAAAGGTATCGGATTTCAATTTCAGCGATCAGTTTTCGAAAGGATGGAACTGGACCTGGCAGGTGCAACGTGCCGAGTTCGATCTTGCTCTGGCAACGGAAGTACAACGTAAAGGTGTGCAGGTAGATTTTGAGACAACGGTTACGGCTATAAAGTTCTTTGATGATGAGAGTTCGATAACAACGGTAGAGCGTGTCGATGGATCGAAAGAAGAAATCGCAGCACGCTTCATTATAGATGCCAGCGGATATGGTCGTGTTATACCGCGCCTGTTCAACCTCGATAAACCTTCAAACCTCGATCCGCGCAAAGCGGTATTTGCTCACGTGCAGGATGTGAACCGCGATAACTTTGATGAGCCGAATCGTATCATCGCGATCATGTACGCACCGGGTTTCTGGACGTGGATCATTCCATTCTCCAACGGTGTAACATCACTGGGCTTTGTGGGCAGCTTCGATTATTTCAATGCTATACCAGGCGATCTTTCGGCACAGTATAAAGCTTGCATCGAAGGACATCCGTATCTGAATAAACGTTTTGGCGGGGTGAAGTGGGTGTGGGATGAGCCACGCAAACTCGAAGCATGGTCTGCTACTACCGATAAATTCTATGGTAAAGGATTTGTACTCACCGGTAACGTAACAGAATTTTTGGATCCTATATTTTCATCCGGAGTAATGTTCGCTACAGTATCCAGTCACATGGCAAGCAAGCAAGTGATACGAAAACTGAAAGGCGAATCCGTTGATTGGGATAACGACTATACAAAAGTTATACAACAAGGTGTAGATGTATTCCGCACGTATGTAATGGCGTGGTATGACGGAACACTGGAGAAAGTATTCTTCTCAAAAAATCCTGATCCGGTAATCAAGAGCCAGGTATGTTCTGTACTGGCAGGTTACGTATGGGATCAGACCAACCCGTATGTGCGCGAGCATAGCGTGGCATTGAAACGTCTTGTGAAATTGATTGATGTGAACGAGCGTATCTCACAAGGGTAACTATGTATATATCGGCCACCAGTGTTATTCGCAATCAAACAGTCGTTCACAACGGTAAATCATTGTGGGAAAATAAAACTGTTTCCCTGGATGATTTTCTTAATGGACTATATGATTCGCTGGCACCGGAATATCCGAAGTTTTATAAGATGGATCGGCTCGCAAAGCTTGGCTTCCTGGCAACAGAAGTATTGCTGAAAGAGAATGCGATAAAGCAGTATGCACCGGAAGAAGTTTCATTGGTACTCTCGAATGCGCATGCAAGTCTTGATACTGATGTGCGATATCACGAGGCAGCCAAAACATCTTCGAGCCCTGCTTTGTTTGTATATACATTACCGAACATCGTTTCGGGCGAAATATGTATACGGCATCGCATCAAAGGCGAGAACACATTTTTTGTGTCACCCGCATTTGATGCAGCACTTACGGCAGCGTACGCAGAGCAGGTGATGGCACAATCATCTATGCAGGCATGTATAGCCGGCTGGGTAGAGGTGATGGACAGTCACCACGATGTTTTCTTATATTTGGCAGAGCAATCGCCACGAGGCCTTGCGCTGCCACACACAGCGGAGCAATTAGTAAAATTATACCAGTAGGAATATGGAACAGTTGATGTCCGATCTGAAAAAGCAGATCATTGAAGCATTGAACCTGAAGCATCTTAAACCTGAAAATATAGGCGATGATCAGCCTTTGTTTGGTGATGGTTTAGGACTCGACTCAATTGATGCATTGGAGCTGATCGTGCTCCTGCAGCAGAGTTATAAGGTGAAGATCGATAATCCGCAGGATGGACCGCAGATTTTTCGCTCGGTAAAAACGATAGCAGAGTATATCCGCGCACACCAAACTGCCTGATCGTTTTGAAAGGTTCTGTTCATGTTGCAGGTATAGGGGCTATCACCGCCATTGGTAACTCGGTGGACGAGTGCATGCGCTCTTTCCGGCAGCATACTTCCGGTATTGGTTCTATCACGTTGTTCGATTCGATCCATCGCGGAGTGTTGCCGGTGGGTGAAGTAAAGGCCACCAACGAAACACTGGCCGCTAACGTGGGGCAGCCGGAGTATATATCGCGCACAGCTTTACTTGGTATACAAGCCGCGCGCGAAGCGGTTGCCAGTGCCGGTATAGATATAGCCAAATGGCGCACGGGTCTGATCTCTGCTACAACGGTAGGAGGGATGGACCGCACAGAAAATTTCTTTCCGGATTTTTTACAAGACAACAAGAAAGGTAAACTGCATGATGTAGTAAACCACGCATGCGGAAGATCAACCGAACTGATCGCTGACGATCTCGGTATACATCACTTTATCTCTACCATTAATACAGCGTGTTCATCTTCTGTAAATGCTATAGCATACGGCACGCGATTAATCAACCACGGCATGCTGGATATAGTAGTAGCCGGTGGTTCTGACGCATTGTCAAAATTTACCTTGAATGGTTTCAACAGTTTGATGATCCTCGATCGCGAACCGTGCAGACCATTTGATGCGAGCCGCAAGGGACTTAACCTCGGAGAAGGCGCGGGCTTTGTTGTAATCGTTTCGCAGCGTGTGCTGGAGCAGGAGAAGAAAAAATCACTGGCCGTTGTTGCGGGGTATGGTAACACCAATGATGCTTACCATCAAACAGCTTCATCACCGGAAGGCAGAGGCTCGTATGCAGCGATGCAAAAAGCATTAGCGATGAGCGGACTTTCGCTGGAAGCGATAGACTATATTAACCTGCACGGCACCGGTACCTTGAACAACGATGCTTCGGAAGGTACAGCAGTAAAACGATTCTTTGGCGAGCATTTGCCAAAGCTGAGTTCAACCAAGGCATTTACCGGCCATACACTCGGAGCCAGCGGAGGTATAGAAGCTGTGTTCTCGGTGCTGGCGTTAACACAGCAATGTGTATTTCCGAATCTCCGTTTTGAAACGGCTATGCCGGAAGTAGATATAGTGCCGCAGCAAAAATTTGAAGAGACTACCGTGAATCATGTAATGAGTAACTCTTTTGGATTTGGCGGAAATTGTTCATCGATTATTTTTTCGAAGTAGATTCAATTAGATAGTATATCCAGTAATTCTTAAATCCCTTATAGCAAATGTCTCGCATCTTCGTTACCGGCATGGGCAATATATCACCACAGAAAACCTGGGGCGATGGAACATTGCTGGCGGAGATAACCGCGTATACTACCGACCGACTCTCGTGTGTTGAGCCCGACTACTCACAGTGGTTCGATCCGCGACAGTTACGAAGAATGAGTCGCGTTTTGAAAATGGGGGTAGCTTCCGGATCGATAGCCTTGAAAGAAGCTGGTATAGCGGTACCCGATGCGATCATTACCGGAACAGGCTATGGCTGCCTAGAAGACACTGGTATATTTCTGACGAAGCTGGTAGAGAATCATGAGGAGGCACTCAATCCTACACCATTCATTCAGTCGACACATAATACAATTGGTTCACTCATAGCTTTGCAGTTGCAATGCCAGGGATATAACCAGACCTATACGCAGGATGCTTTCTCATTTGAGAGTTCGTTGCTCGATGCTATACTGATGATTAAGGAAGAGCCGGCATTGAACGTGCTTACCGGTGGTGTAGATGAGATAACTGACTACAGTCATATAATACAAAGACGCTTCGGTAAATTTACCAGCGACAATACTTCGAACCTTGATCTTTTCAAGAACGAGAATGGTATAGTAAACGGAGAAGGCTCAACCTACATTGTTCTTTCAGGAGCGAAGAAAGATTACCACGTATGCGTGGAGTCTGTAGCGACACTATATAAAGCCGATGACGCAGCACTGCGAAAAGCTATCAATGAATTGCTTGGCAACTCAGGACTCACTGCCAAAGATATAGGTTGTTTACTGTTAGGCACCAGTGGTAACGAACGTCACGATAAAGTTTTACTGGACCATGCCGATCAGCTTTTCCCGCAAAGCACTGTCGGAAGATATAAACATTTATGCGGAGAGCATCCTGTAGCTTCTGCCTTTGCATTTTGGCTGGGAGTAAAAATATTGCAGGAACAAACAATTCCCGGTGCTATACTCATGCCGGGTGTTCAGGCTGCATCTGCACCTGAAAATATACTCATCTATAACCAATACGGTGGCACACACCATTCCTTTATCTTGCTGAAGTCATGTCGAGATTCTGGATAGTAAATATTGCCTTTGTCGTTCTGCTCATCGCATTATATCTGCTCGATGTGCAGTATGGCCTGTCCGTTGTATGGTATATAGTGTTGATCGTTGCGCTGGTAGCACTTCACACCGCAGGATCAATTATACTCTCACTCCAGTTTTTTATACCTACCCGTTGTAAAGGTGAATCGGCTAATGCCATCGCTATAACTTTTGATGATGGCCCGATTGCCGGCATGACAGACAAGATACTCGCTATACTAAAAGAGCATAATGTAAAAGCGTCTTTCTTTTGTATAGGTCATCGCGTGGCGCGCGAGCCCATGCTGGCCAAGAGATTACATGAAGAAGGACATTTATTAGGAAACCACACCTACTGGCATAAGGCAACGTTTGATCTGCAGTCGGGCAACACCATTGCCAAAGAGCTGGCAGATACTGATAACGCTATAGTAAAAGCGGTTGGCGTAAAACCGAAATTCTTTCGCCCACCCTATGGTGTTACCAACCCGATGGTAGCCTCGGGTATAAAACGGGGAGGAAAATATACCGTGATTGGCTGGAGTGTGCGCTCGTTCGATACGGTAATAAAAGATCGGGCGAAACTCTTTCAGCGTGTAACCCGCTCGTTGAAAGGTGGTGATATAGTGCTCTTTCACGATTACAGCGAAAGCACCCTGGATATATTATCGGATTTTCTAAATCATGTTTCCAAACTTGGTTTGAAAGTTGTAAGAGTGGATGAATTGTTAAACGAGAAGGCGTATGTTTAAAACACCGGGCAAATCAGCAAGTCAATATATAGGTATAGCAATCATCGGATTGTTATGTATATCCGCGACAGCGTTCGCACAATATCCGGGATATAAATCTGTGAGCGACCTGGCAGCTTTTAAAAAACAGTTTGCCACCGAGTCGGCCAAAGTACAATCCATTACCAGCGATTTTGTGCAGAACAAAGAATTGCTGGCCTTAACAGAAACTATTACTTCGTCTGGTAAATTCTGGTTCAAGCGCAGCAACCGCGTGCGGATAGACTATACCAAACCGTTCACCTACCGCATGGTAATGAATGGTGATAAGATGCTGGTGAAGGATGATCAGAAAGAAAACAGGATCAATGTAAAGTCGAACAAGTTATTTCAGCAAGTAAACAAGATTATGATCGACTGTGTGCAGGGCACTATATTAGACAGCAAGGATTTTACTACGCGTATATTCGAGAATGATAAAAGCTATCTGCTGGAAATGACACCGGTGGCAAAAACACTGAAAGAATTTTTCCAGACGATTGTATTAACGGTAGAGAAGAAAGATTATTCAGTTCGCTCCATTGATATGAACGAGCCTGCCGGCGATAAAACGACTATAACATTTTCTAACAAAGTGCTCAATGCACAAGTGGCAGATGAAGTATTTGCATTATAGTCTGGCGTTGCTCTTGCTGGTCGGCTGCGCTTCCGAGTATAAATCGCGCAAGCCGGTGACACCGGATCAGGCATGCATCGAGAAGATACGGCCAACGGGTGTGAACACTTCGTGGTATACTACTTATATCGATGTTATAGGCAGGCATATCAGCGGGTTGTTGTTGATCAAGCAAATGCCGGATTCATCCAGACGTGTTGTATTTACCAATGAAGCGGGAGTAACGTTTCTCGATTTTCAGTTCAATACCGATGGATCATTCCAGGTAAAGCAAGTGATCAAACAGTTGAACAAGAAAGCTGTGATACAAACCTTGCGAAAGGATTTTGAGTTGATGCTCGGCATTCCGTTTCGTCAGAGTATAACAGAGGCGTGGCTGCAGGATGGCGAAGTTTATTATGGCGTACCTCAAAAAAAGGAAACGGCCTATTTTATTACAACCCCGGATTGTGCTTCTTTGCGGAGAATGGAATTGGGGTCGAGTCGTAAGAAGAAAGTAACGGTGGCGTTGTGGGGAAATGATCTGTCTGCTCCCGATTCTATACAGGTAAAGCACTATACTTTCAACATGGTGATTGGTTTGAAAAAAATTGAACGCTAAATGTTATTGGATAATTTCTACAGCATCGTAAAAAAAGAACCTGCAGCAAGCGGAGGTAATGCCGTAATAGCAATCAACGCCTCGCATAAAATATTGCAAGGACACTTTCCGGGGCAACCAGTAGTGCCGGGTGTTTGCATGATGCAGATCGTGCGCGAGCTTACCGAATTATTTGTAGCGAAGAAGTTAAGAATAACCGAAGGCGATAACCTCAAGTTTCTTTCCATTATCGATCCGCGTCAAAACAACGAGATAGATGTAACACTCAACTGGAAAGAAGAGGGTGGTATATATATAGTAAACGCAACGCTGTTTGCCGGGGCAGTAACATTTTTCAAATTCAAAGGTACATTACAAGCCGCATGATGAACGAGATATTTGAGCAGCATAAGGTTTGTGTATTGATACCTACCTATAACAACAACCGCACACTGGAGAAAGTGTTGCAGGATGTGATGCGCTTTACCTCGCACATTGTAGTAGTAAACGATGGCTCTACAGATAATACTGCAGATATACTCGGTAAATATCCATCGCTGAAAACCATTCAGTATGTAAAGAACCAGGGTAAAGGCCACGCACTTCGTTTGGGATTCAAGAAGGCTGTAGAGTTCGGGTATAATTATGCTATAACGATAGATTCTGATGGACAGCATTTCGCGGAAGACCTCCCGAAGTTTATTGAAAAATTAAAGCAGCATCCACAGGCTATCATTATGGGCGCACGAAACATGAACCAGTCGAGCGTGCCCGGCAAAAGTAGCTTCGGTCATAAGTTTTCCAACTTCTGGTTTAAAGTGGAAACCGGTGTACAGATGGGCGATACGCAAAGCGGCTATCGTTTATATCCTATATCTTTATTGAAAGACTTTAAGTTCATTACAAAGAAATTTGAATTTGAAATTGAGGTGATGGTGCGTGCTGTGTGGAGCGGTATAGAGATCACCGAAGTTCCTGTAAGAGTATATTATGCCGAGAAAGGTGAGCGCGTTTCTCACTTCCGTCCGTTCAAGGACTTTACGCGCATCAGCATTCTCAATACGGTTTTGGTAACACTGGCACTTTTATACTATAAACCCCGCGATCTTTTTCGCAGCATTAAAAAAAAAAACTTCAGGCAGATAGTTCGCGAGCAGCTCTTCAATCCAAATGAGTCGGATGCTATAAAAGCAGCGTCTGTCGGTTTCGGAATTTTTATGGGTATTGTGCCGCTGTGGGGATTTCAGCTTGCTATAGCCATCGCGTTGTCGTTTGCCCTGAAGCTCAACAAGGCATTGGTGATTATAGCGGCCAACATCAGTATACCTCCCATGATACCGATTATACTTTTTCTCAGTCACCGGACGGGAGCGATCTGGATGGGCGACCAGGCAAAAGAGATTCTATTTACCAGCAGCATTACACTGGAAATGGTACACAATAATTTTATGCAGTATGTAGTAGGTGCTGTAACGCTCTCGGTTATAGCCGGTATAGCGTTTGGGGTAGCAACGTATGTGCTGCTGAAGATATTAGGCAAGCGTACAACGCATGGAACAGGTGAGGTATAACGGTGCGTGTAGTGAAGGGATTAAAGTATATATTGATATTGGTGATACAGGAACGGTGATCCGCGCAGATCATGACTGTGCTGAAGCAACCGGGTTGAGAGTTTTATGGAACAAGTATTTATAGCCATTTACGATTTTTTCAAAAGACAGCGCGCTGCCTTCTGGATCGTTTTTGTCAGTACACTGGCCCTGGTAGGGTGGGGCGCTTCGCGCGTTGAACTGGAGGAAGATATTACCAAGTTCTTTCCGGACGATGAGCGTGTAGAGAAACTGAACTATATATTTCGCAATTCAAAATTTGTAGAGCGCGTAGTGGTAATGGTGTCTATGAAAGACAGCACTGCACAGCCGCAGCCGGATAGTCTGGTGGTGTTTGCCGATTCGCTTGTGTCTCGCATGGAGCGCGACTTAAAACCTTATGTAAAGCGAATTGCTGCCAAAGTAGACGATCAGAAAATAATGGAAGTCTTCCAGGCTGTGCAGCAAACCCTGCCGGTATACCTGGATGAAAAAGACTATATATACCTCGATTCCATTACCCGCCCGGAAGTTGCCCGCGAAGTACTGCAGCGTAACTATCAGCAGTTGATCTCGCCTTCGGGCATTGTTACCAAGCGTATCATTGTACAAGATCCGCTGGGGTTTTCTTTCCTCGCGCTTAAAAAATTACAGCAGCTTCAATACGATGAAAATTTCGAATTATACGATAATTATATCATCACCAAAGATCATCGGCATATACTGTTCTTTTTGCAGCCAGCCTATCCACCGGCAGAAACAAAACATAACTCGGAGTTTGTTCATGCACTGCAAAGTATAGTAGAGCAAACATCAACCGGTCATAATCAGATCAAGGCCTCATACTTCGGTGCGGCTATTGTGGCCGTAGGTAATGCGCAGCAACTTCGCAGCGATACTATACTTACCCTCAGCATTATGCTGGTATTGCTGATGGTTGTTATACTCGGTTTCTTCCGCAAGAAACGCGTGCCGTTGCTGATTATGGTGCCCGTAGTGTTTGGAGCATTGTTCTCGCTGGCGTGGATCGCCATAATGCAGGGTACACTTTCCATTCTTGCATTGGCCGTTGGTGCTATCGTGTTAGGTATAGCGGTAAATTACTCACTACACTATCTCACTATACTAAAGCACGAGCATAATGCAAAGAAGGTAATTGAAGAGCTGGCCAAACCATTGACAATAGGAAGCACTACTACGGTGTTGGCGTTTTTGTGTCTGCGATTTACCAATGCTACCGTGTTGGGAGATATAGGTTTATTTGCCGGGTTAAGTCTGGTAGGGGCTGCGTTGTGTTCACTTATTTTCTTACCACACCTGGTTCGTGAGACTATATTTATCAACCAGCCGGATAACAGTCGTATTGAACGTATCACCTCGTTTTCGTTTGAAACAAACAAGTACCTGGTGTATGGTATATTTATACTCACACCGGTGTTCTTTTACTTTGCCGGTAAAGTGCAGTTTAACTCCGATATGAGTAAGCTGAACTTTATGAAAGCGGAAACGCAAGAGGCACAGCAGCGACTCGAAACCATCAGCAAGTCATCGTTAACCGCAGTATATGTAGTATCGGATGGTAATTCATTAGAGGCAGCGTTGCGAAAAAATGAACAGGCTATACCGGTGCTGGATAAACTGCGAACAGCCGGTTTGGTAACAAAAGTATCTTCTCTTTCATCGTTCCTGATTTCCGATTCACTGCAACAACAACGCATTGCCCGCTGGAATACTTTCTGGAGTGATCAGCGAAAAGCCGCACTGCGCACAACGGTATACGAAGAAGGAGCGAAGCTGCATTTCTCTCCACGTGTATTGCAGAATTTTGATACACTCATTACGCGACAATTCAAACCGGCTTTACCGGAAGAAACGCAATCACTGCGCTCGGCTTTCTTCGATGATTTTATTATTGAAAAAGATGGCATAGCCACCGTGATAACGCTTGCCAATGTTAAGCCCGAAAATAAAACAGCCGTATATGAACAACTGGCCAGGACGCCCGCTAAAGGTGTAGACCGCCAGATGATGACTAACCTGTTTGTAGAGTATATCCACAACGATTTCAATTTCATTGTTACGTTTACTTCTATACTGGTATTTGTAGCACTGCTTATTTCATACGGGCGCATAGAACTTACGTTGATCACCTTTGTGCCCATGCTAATCACCTGGATATGGATACTCGGTATTATGGCATTAGCCGGTATAGAGTTTAACATCATCAACGTAATGATCTCCACATTCATCTTTGGTTTAGGAGATGATTATTCCATCTTTACCATGGATGGGTTGCAGCAGGAGTATCAGGCAAACAAGAAAGTACTACCGGTTATCCGCACCTCTATATTTCTCTCGGCTGTAACTACCATCTGCGGTTTGGGTGTACTCATCTTTGCCAGTCATCCGGCCCTGAAGTCGATCGCAGCGATCTCGATCATTGGTATAGTATGCGTCTTTATCATGGCACAAACTATAATGCCCTTCCTGTTCCGCGCACTCATTACCAATCGCACAGCTAAAGGTTTTACACCTATTACCTTCTTCAGTTTCTTTCGCACGTTTGTTACCTATAGCTTCTTTGTAGGCGGGGCACTTGTACTTACTGTGATTGGCTTCGTGTTAAAGCTGGTTCCCGTAGGAAAACATCAGATCAAGCTGGTATATCATTCCATGCTTCGAGCGTGCGCATGGTTTGTAATTTATGTAGAGCCAAATGTGAAGAAACGCATTATCGGTATAACAGAAGAAACCTTTTCGCGGCCGAGTGTGATCATTGCCAACCACACATCGTTCCTGGATATACTGCTCACCGTAATGTTGCACCCTAAACTTATACTGCTCACCAACCAATGGGTGTGGGATTCTCCGGTGTTTGGTGGCGTAGTTCGTCTCGCAGATTATTACCCGGTAAGCGAAGGAGCAGAAGATAGTGTAGATCGATTAAAGGAGCGCGTAAAGGAAGGATACTCGATCGTTGTATTCCCCGAAGGTTCCCGCTCTGTTGATGGAAGGATCAAGCGATTCCATAAAGGCGCTTTTTATCTCGCAGAAACATTTCAGATTCCTATCCGGCCATTGTTGATACATGGTGCGGCCGATGCTATACCAAAGGGAAGTTTTATATTGAATGAAGGTCAGCTTACACTGAAATTTTTACCACCCATAGAACCGGATGATATGCGCTTTGGTGAGAAATATTCCCAGCGCACCAAAGAGATCAGTCGTTACTTTAAAGAAGCGTATAGATCGCTGTCTCGTGAGATTGAAACACCCGATTACTTTGTGAAGCGATTGTATACAAACTATATTTACAAAGGGCCGGTGCTGGAGTGGTATATGCGGGTGAAGTTGCGCCTGGAGAAAAACTATGCACCTTTTGAGAAACTGATCCCCGCCAAAGCAAATATACTCGACCTCGGTTGTGGCTATGGCTTTTTGTGCTATATGCTGCAGTTTCTCTCGGAAGAGCGAACCATTACCGGTGTGGATTATGATGAACACAAAATTACCACCGCGAACAACGGTTACCTGAAGAGTGAGCGTTTGAGATTTTTCTGTGGCGATGCCACCACGTTTCCGGTAGATGGGTACGATGTGATCATCATCAGCGATGTACTGCATTACCTTCCATCGGAAGCACAAGATGCCTTACTCGTCAAATGTTTTCAGGCACTCAATCCCGGAGGTGTATTGATTCTTCGCGATGGTAATGCCGATCTGCAGGAGCGCCACAAGGGCACGAAGCTTACGGAGTTCTTTTCGATCAAAGTAATGAAGTTCAATAAATCCGAAAATGCACTCAATTTCATTTCAGGTAAGAAAATACGGCAATTAGCACAGGATTATGGGATGAAAGTAGATGAAGTAGATGATACAAAGTTTACTTCCAATGTTATTTTTGTGATTCGGAAAACTGCCTGAAGCGAAACAGGTGGTGTCGTGAACATTTGATCACGCGAATGGTTAAAATGTTTGTTAGTATATACGAAAAAGCAGATGATGCAGGAATACGATGTAGTAATTATCGGTAGCGGATTGGGCGGACTTGCCTGTGGTACTATCCTGGCGAAGGAAGGGTACTCAGTTTGTGTGCTTGAAAAGAACAAGCAGATCGGGGGCATGCTCCAGACCTTTGCGCGCGACAAAGTAATTTTTGATACGGGTGTACATTATGTAGGCGGATTGAGTGAAGGCCAGAACCTTTACCAGTTCTTCAAGTACTTCGGTATTATGGATAAACTGAAGCTGCGCAAAATGGATGAAGACTTTGTGGACGGGTTGATATTTGGCGATGACCCTATCACTTACAAATATCCGCAGGGCTACGATAATTTTATCCGGCAGATGCTGGAGTATTTTCCGGACGAAGAAGCTGCTATCAATAAGTACTGCGAAACGATACAGACCATCTGCAAGAACTTTCCGCTATACAACGTACAGGCTGGATCATATACCGATTCGGCACAAGCTTACCAGACGGATACACAGATGTTCCTGGAGTCGCTTACTGACAATAAAAAATTGCAGACCGTATTAGCCGGAACAAATTTGCTCTATGCGGGTGATGCCTATAAAACGCCGTTGTTCGTTCATGCACTTATCGTAAACCATTATGTTGAGAGCTCGTGGAAATTTGTAGATGGTGGTTCGCAGATAGCACGCCTGCTGGCCCGCGAGATCACTTCGCGCAATGGTAAAGTGCTGAAGCATGTAAAGATCGTAAAGCTGAAAGAAGAGGATCGCAGGATCGTATATGCTGAAGATGATAAAGGCCAGCGATACTATGCAAAGACTTTCATCTCGAATGTACATCCGCTGAAAACAGTGGAGATGACAGACAGCCACATGATTAAGAATGCCTATCGTACCCGACTGAAAAGTCTGGAGAGTACTATATCAGTATTCTATGCCAACGTGGTAATGAAGAAAGAGTCCTTCCCCTATATAAACAGTAACTATTACTACTTTGCTGAAGAGAACGCGTGGTGCGGCGATAAATATACTGACGAGACGTGGCCACGCGGATATGCATTGTTCTTTACGCCATCATCGCGCTCACCACATCATTCAGAAGGGATAACGGTTATGTCCTATATGAAAATCGAGGATGTGGAGAAATGGAAAAATACGTTCAATACAGTTTCTCATGAAGATAGTCGTGGCGATGACTACGAAGCTTTCAAACGTGAGAAAGCGGAAAAGTTGTTTGATATGGTGGAGAAACACTTCCCGGGCTTCAAGGATTCCATCAAGTCCTATACCTGCGCTACTCCGCTTTCGGCCCGCGACTATATCGGCACAGATGATGGATCGCTCTATGGCTTTGCCAAAGATTATCGCGAACCGCTGAAAACATTTATAGCGCCTCAAACAAAAATACCCAACCTGTTGCTAACCGGACAGAATATAAATATGCACGGAGTGCTGGGCGTAACGATCAGTGCGATCATGACCTGCGCACAACTCATCGGTTTGGAAAACATTATTCAAAAAGTAAAAGATGCTCAAAAGGTTAGCTAAGATACTGGCATGGATGGCAGGTATACTCGTAGCGATCATCCTGATCCTGCTGGTATATGTGCGCAGTGTAGCCCGGGTAGATGAGCCTGTGCCTACATCGCTTGCTATACTCGATGCTAAAGTAGAGCAGCCTGATTCGGGATTATATACGATTGGCAACAACTGGTTTCGTAAAAGCGAAAGCGGGTTATATGAGCTATATGTAGAGGGAGCACCGTTTGAACGTGGTGTTGTAAATGGCAAACTTACGCACGAGCTGGTGCAATACCAGGAAGAAGTATTTACGCATCAGTTGCATCAACTTGTACCGTCTTCGTTTTACCTGAATATACTGAAGTACTTTGTAGGATGGTTTAACCGCGATCTCGACAAGCATGTATCAGATGAATATAAATTGGAGATATATGGTATATCGCAGGTGGCATCACACGAGTTTGATGATATAGCACCACCCTATCAACGCATTCTGAATTATCATGCTGCCCATGATATAGGGCACGCGTTACAGAATATGTCGCTGGTAGGATGTACATCGTTCGCTACATGGGATACACTCTCGGAAGACAGTACACTCATCATCGGTCGTAATTTTGATTTTTATGTAGGAGATGATTTTGCCCGCGATAAAATTGTAGCTTTCTATAACCCGGAGAAAGGCTATAAATTCATGATGATAACTTTCGGTGGTATGACCGGAGTACTTTCCGGAATGAATGTGGCGGGACTTACCGTAACAATCAATGCAGCCAAATCCAATGTACCATCCGCATCAGCCACTCCGGTGTCGCTGGTAGCGCGCGAGATATTGCAGTATGCTTCTACTATACAGGAAGCGTATGCTATAGCAGAGAAGCACAAGATGTTTGTAGCAGAATCTTTTTTGATTGGCTCAGCGAAAGATGGTAAAGCATCGCTTATTGAGAAAACACCGGAGGGTATAGATTTCTATGAAGTAACAGGCAATCAGATTGTGAGTACGAATCACTTTCAGGGTAAAGTTCTCGGGCAAACGGAGCTCAACCAGGAGCACATGAGAACAAGCGCTTCGCCCTATCGGTATAAACGCGTTGAAGAGCTGTTGAAAGAAAACGGAAAGAACTCTGTGTTGAAAACCGCTGCTATACTTCGCAATCAAAAAGGATTGGGCAATGCCGATATAGGCATGGGCAATGAAAAACTGGTGAACCAGTTAGTGGCGCATCATGGTATAATTTTTCAACCAGAGAAACAACGCGTGTGGATCTCTACCGCTCCGTGGCAGTTGGGTAAATTTGTATGCTATGATCTGAACAAGGTGTTTGCGCGCAAGATGACGAAGAACGAAGAGGTATATGAAGCTTCGCTTACTATACCAGCCGATTCGTTCCTCCATACTCCGGACTATATAAGCTATAGTAAATTTCATCCATACCGGTTTCCGTTCAATCCGCGAACCGATATGCAGCCGGATAGTTTGATGAAATGGAATCCACAGTCGTACCACGCCTATATGCTGGCCGGTGATTATTATTTGCATCACGAGCAGTATAAAGAAGCGATCGATGCATACCAGCGCGGACTTACGAAAGAAATTGCCACGGTGCAGGAGAAGGAACACATGGAGCGTAATCTGAAAACAGCAGAAGAAAAACAGAAATGATCCTGGGCACCGGCATCGATATTATAGAAGTAGCGCGTGTGGCAGAGCGTGTAGGCCGGGAGAATGGTTTCACGGAGAAAGTATTTGCTGTAGCGGAGATTGCCTTTTGTGAAGCAAAGAAAAATAAAGGTGAACACTACGCAGCACGTTTTGCTGCAAAGGAAGCTTTTCTGAAAGCAACAGGCAAAGGATTACTCGCAGGGCATGACCTGCACGAAATTGAAATTGTCGCTGACGAATTAGGTAAGCCCGCTATTAAACTTCACGGTAACTTTCGTGAACAGGCTATACAGAACAACTGGAATAAAATACATGTATCACTCTCGCATGTTAAAGACATGGCATGCGCAGTAGTTATTATCGAGCAATGAAACACGCACCGGAAATTGAATTTAAGTCGAAAGAAGAGATCAGGAGTTTTCAGGAAAAGAAACTGAATGAACTGTTGCAATACCTGCAGCAGCATTCACCTTTTTATCAGCGTCATTTTCAGCAGCACGGTGTAGCGGTGGCGAAGATCAAAACACTGGAAGACCTGGTAAATATACCGGTAACTACCAAAGATGATTTGCAGCAGTTCAACTGGGATTTTCTGTGTGTACCCCGAAGCGAGATCGTAGAGTTTGCCAGTACATCGGGTACGTTAGGTAAGCCTGTTACAGTTCCATTAACGGATAACGATCTTCATCGCCTGGCCTATAACGAGTGTATATCTTTTGCCTGTGCTGATGGTACTGCCGATGATCTATACCAACTGATGTTAACACTCGATCGCCAATTCATGGCCGGTATAGCGTATTATGAAGGCATACGAAAACTGGGTGCAGGCCTTGTGCGTGTAGGCCCGGGGTTGCCTGCTATGCAGTGGGAAACTATTGAGCGGTTGAAGCCTACTACGCTGGTAGCGGTGCCATCGTTTATCGTAAAGCTGATTGAATATGCACGGCAGAATGGAATAGATCCGAACAAGAGCTCGGTAAAGAAAGCTATATGTATAGGGGAGGGCTTACGCACCGGTACAGATTCGCTTGAGCTGAATGTGATTGGTAAACGCATTACTGAATCATGGGATATAAAACTCTATAGCACCTATGCTTCTACGGAAATGCAGACAGCTTTTACCGAGTGTACGCAAGGTAACGGAGGGCACCATCATCCGGAGTTGCTGATCATAGAGGTGCTTGATGAGAGAGGAGTGCCGGTAAAACCAGGTCAGCCGGGCGAAGTAACCATTACAACGCTCGGGGTAGAGGCCATGCCGTTGCTTCGCTATAGAACTGGCGATATAGCAATAGCCTATACAGAGCCTTGTGCCTGCGGAAGAACAACGCTACGATTAGGACCTGTGCTGGGTCGTAAGCAACAGTTGATAAAACTGAAAGGTACCACTATATATCCACCGGGAGTATTTGAGCTGTTGAACGATATGACTTCCATACGCGATTACGTGGTGGAGGCTTCTACAGGCGAGTTGGGTACAGATGAACTAAGACTACATATACTGGTGAGTGAGGATATGAAAGACGATATCCGCCAGCGACTCTCCGTTGTTTTCCAATCGCGACTTCGCGTTGTACCGGAAATATACTTTGCTACACCACAGGAGCTGGAGAAACTTCAGTTTGGCAAGATCGATCGCAAGATCAGGAAGTTTATTGATAACCGGTAAGTAAATTATACGTTAATCGTTAATTGTTATCCGTGAAGAGTCTATTAACAGATAACGGAAAAATTGAATATTGAACAAGGAACATCGATTAATGAATGTTGAAGTATAGTATACACTGACTTTACGACTCTTGCATTAATCTGAGGGAAATAAAAGGTTGTTCATTCTGTGAAATCTGTGGGAGATAATTTCGGCTGTTTAATCTGTGTTATTGAATATCGAACAGGGAGCACCGATTAACGAATGTTGAAGTGAGCGGGTAGAATATACATTAACTGATAACAGCCTTAAAATAAGAAAAGGTGCCACCCCACCTGGGTGCCACCTTAACTCTACTCTAACCTACCTGTCTGAGCAATTTAACCTAACCTACTACTTTTTCTAGCTCGTCAATTTTAGCCTGCGCTTCAGTTTTACCGAGCGACAAGGAGAGCTTGTACAACTCTAAAGCTTCGCGCTGTGTTTCTTTCTTTTTCTTAGGAGCAAACTTGGTACGTTGTGCGGCAGTTTCTAAAGCTGCTGCCTGAGCATAGTACATATCAGCTTGCGTTTTGTTTGCCTGAGCATTGATCTCCACCACCTTGTTTTCGAGGTTGGCAACATCCTGCTCACGCATTTTTATCACGCCTTCTCTTTCAGAGAGCGTTGAATCACGCTGAGAAACCGTCATAGCCAGTTGCTGATTCTCACCGCGCATTTTTTCAACTTCCTGCTGCAGTGATGCGATCTGTTGTGTGCTTACTTCGAGGTCGTTTTTCAAACGCTTAATGGTAGCGTTGTAACCTGCTGAAGCATTCTTGGAGGTCTTCACACTTTTTTCCAGTTCTGCAATCTTCGCTTCAGTTTCCTGAATGTGGCGATTGATGCCTTGCAAACGGCTCTTGTAATCTTTGTATGATGTACCCTCTACTACATCTGTACGGAGCAATTGACGGCTCGCATCGATAGAGTCGATGAGTGCACCTACTTCATCAAGCGTTGCTGCAGTCTGCTGACTCATTTGCAGTTCTGTACGGAGAGAATCAACCTGAGCCCGGAGTTGTTCCTTTTCTTTGGTACCACAACTCCAAAGCATACCTATAACGGGTAGCGCAAATACTATTCTTTTGATCATAGCCATATTGTTTAGTTTCTGAGTCTCCCTCTTTCAAACTTCCTGCACAAACTTTTTGGCAAGGGGCCGAATCAGAGATAAACAGCGTTTTATAGCGATGACAGGTGCTTTGGTAGCCTTGAGCGACTGGTACGGTAAAAAGTGTACTTTACGGATTCTGTGTAAACATTCCTCACATTGGGGAAAATCCTGAGAAAAAATGAGGGCAGCCCACACAGGCTGCCCTCGTTAACCTATAAAAGTTATATATAGTATAGCGTATAGCTTACTTGGTTTCTTTCGCGATCAGCTTGCCGATCTCCTTACCGGATTTAGCATAAGCTTCCTGCAGGCGAACTCCGGTTTCGAAGTCCATACCCATTGCCTGATAACCCAATGCTTTCAGAATAGTGATCTTGGCAATCACTTTAGAAGGATTGGCAGTTTCAACTATTGTTACTTCAGCATCGATATAGGCTGGCTTGCTGGCTACACCTACGTTAAAGCCAACTTCCGTACGGGTGGTGTGGAAGATGAGGGTATATTGAGCTTTCTCATCTACAGAAGACATTTCAGAGTGCTTGGCAAACAATTCACGGAATTGTGGTTCAAAGCGCTCTTTGCGGTCTGCATACCAGGCTTGCTCGAACTTATCGCCACGGCCGGCTTCCTTTTCGTCAAGCTCCTTTTTTCTTTTTTCAATGTACTCTTTCTCAGGGATACTTTTCCCGCCAATCAGCATGTCATCATACGTAAACTGTGTGTTGACAGACTTTTGACCTTTTAAAGGTGCAAGGCTACCTTCAACGATTTTAATCTTCTGAGCATACCCGGCCAGGGACAGAGCCAGTAACGAGATCGTAAAAATTTTCTTCATCATAACTTTAGATTTTAAGGCATGAAGAAAGTCAAACTTCTGTATTTATCACAATAAATCTTCTGTCAAATAATTGTTATTTTCTTCACAACGTACCCGGCAGACGCCCCTGGTAAATCACGGAATAACTATATTTCGCCAAGCCATCCCTATATCCGTATAAAAAGCTGATTTATAGGTCTATAGATCCATATTCGAAGCCCTGTAACCCGATACGCTTGTTTCAACGTGGAGGTCTGAATTTCCGGATGAAAAGTATATCGATAGTATATCCGGAAGAACAAAGGGGCTGGATTAGTCCCGGGTGGAGCCATCCGCCAGGATCAGGGTATAAGAATGAAGCGAATAACGGCAGGTTTGGCATCTCTATACTATATCCTATAGCAGGAAGAAGGGTGATGGGAGCCAGCTGGAATGGGACAGATATAGATAAAATCCTAAATATCTTATATGTAAAGGCTGTTTTAGTTACAGAGGCTTCCTTACTTTTATGGCTATACTTTTGCCCTGTCGTATGAATAAGGTTATTGCTGCTTTCTTTCTCCTTTCGATCTCCATCCATGTTACAGGCCAGATAAAAAATACTACTATAGCGGGATTAGCAGGTGCACCGGTTCGAGCAAGTATCGCCATCAATCCTAAAGACATACAACTGAGCACAGCCGCAGCAGGAAATATAGTCTATTACTCTACCAATGGCGGAGAGACCTGGCAGAAGTCGGCAGCTGTATTTAAAGAGGGTAGCAATGCCGTGCTGGTATCCGACAGCAAGGGCAATCTTTACTATTTACTGCAGGCGACAGAAGGCGGTGTGAACCGGATATGGTGCTATACCTCCGATGATGGCGGACAACAATGGGATGGTGGTAATGCTATCAATGCAGAGTCAACAAAAGACCAGGTGAATCCCAATGTCAGTCTCACTGATAAGAATGATCTGTACGTTACCTATACTCAGTTCGATAAGTTTGGCAATGCCGACCCGAATTGTCTTTCTACGATACAGCTCACCAAATCATCGAACGGAAAGAAGTGGGATAAATCGATGGAGCTCTCACAAACGCCCGGTAACTGTATAGATGATCGTAACACCGCTATAGGACCGATGGCGATTGAAAGTCCGGATGGAAAAGAATATTGTATATGGTCTAATCAAAGCAAGATCTTTATGGATCGTTCCTTCGATGGCAGACAATGGCTTACTAATGATATAGCAATAGCGCGTCAGTCAGAGTCGTGTGATGAAGAAGTAGCGGGCAGCAAGCGTTGTTTTACACCCCCGGTGTTTGTGGTGGATCGTAATAAAAACGGGAGTCGCGGAACACTCTATATAACCTGGAGCGACTTGTTGCAGCACGACACCGATGTTTGGTTTCTGCGCTCGCATAATTATGGCGATAACTGGTCTAGCCTGCTAAAGGTAAATGAAGATATACCGGATGTACACCAGTATAATCCATGGATGACGATCGACCATGCAACCGGCTATATCTATATACTATACTTCGCCCGGAATGGCGATGAAGATACCGATGTATACCTCGCTCACTCTGTTGATGGTGGCAGTAATTTTAAAAACATTAAGATCAGCGAAACACCTTTCAAGTCGAACAACAATGCAGGAGTGAGTGGCTATATAACAGTTAACAAAGGTGTGATCGTGGCTGCCTGGACGAGATGGGATAATGGCAAAGCAAGCTTGTTAACCGCTACCGTTAAGCAGGAAGAGCTGGTGCCTGTTAATAGTGCAAAGCCCGTGGGGAAGAAGTAGCTGCTTCGTTAATCGTTAATAGCTTTTCACTTCAACATTCGTTGATCGGTGTTCCTTGTTCGATATTCAAAATGCAGAAAATTTCCCACGGACCTCACAGATTTTTACAGAATAAACAGCCATTTTCCCGCTGACCTCGCGGATTTACGCAGATGAATACAAACTAAAAGCAAAGCTGAAAGTAAAAAGCAAGCGTGCATTATACTTCAACATTCATTGATCGATATTCCTTGTTCGTTATTCGAAAGCAATGCTATATATAGTGTAGGCAAATTATGGTTCAGTCGGGTGTTTCCATCCGACTGCACCATAAAAGGAAATATACTTTTATATCAGGAAACGATAATCCATAGATCTAAGGGAGGATTCCTTTCCACGCGTGTCAGTTGAGAACAACTGACACCATCCTGAATTCTTCTTTCGAATAACGAGTAACACTTAACGAATCACAACCGCATTAGCAGTTCTTCCCGTCAACATCACAAGCATTGGCCGCGGCTATTTCCTGTCCTACATCGCGTAGTACTTTCACGAATGTTTCAGAAGCCTGTGCTCCGGATACACCGTACTTATTGTTGATGATATAGAACGGTACACCGCTGATGCCAAGTTTATACATCTCTTGTTCATGCAGCGCTATCTGTACAAGCGCATTCTCATCTTTCAATAATTGTTCAACTTCATCCTGGTTGAGGCCGGCCTTTACGGCTACCGCTACGAGATTCTTGTCGTCAGCGAGATTGAGGCCCTCGGTAAAGTAAGCCTTGAATAAAGACTCCACTATATTTAACTGCAACCCTTTTTCCTTGGCGAGTTGGGCGATGGCGTGAGCTTTTCGGGTGTTGGGCGATATACTTTTTTCAGAGAAGTTAAAGTTGAGTCCTTCCGCTGCTGCTACCTGTGCAGTCTGGCCGGTGATCTGCTCATAGCGATCTTCACTGCCAAACTTTTCAATCAGGTATTCTCGGTGGTTGGCACCGGATGCTGGCATGTTCGGGTTGAGTTCGAAGGGATGATATTCAATTTCGAAATCGTATTCGGATGAAAGTTCATTCAACGCTTTCTCCAGTCTTCGCTTGCCGATATAGCACCAGGGGCAAACTACATCGGATACGACATCGATCTTAACAACTGGTTTATTGAGAATTGTAAGTGGCTTATTCATGGCTTTATTTATTTTCTATTGCTTCGTTTCAATGGCCTAACAGGAATATACTTTCAATAGTTCGGAGAAGCGGCCGGGCTTATATATCTGTACTTTAAAGCCTGTGAATGTCAAACCTTTATTGTACTTTTGGGTTCCCAGTTAAGAAAATCCTTACAAAAATGACCGTAGACGAAAAACTCAAATTCAAGGTTAAAGACCTTTCCCTGGCTGCCTGGGGACGTAAAGAAATCAAGTTAGCAGAAGCTGAGATGCCCGGCCTGATGGCCCTCCGCGAGGAGTTCGGCAAGCAAAAGCCATTGAAAGATGCGCGTATTGCTGGCTGTTTGCACATGACGATCCAGACCGCTGTATTGATCGAAACATTGGTTGAGCTCGGTGCTGAAGTATCATGGTCATCTTGCAATATATTCTCTACACAGGATCACGCGGCTGCTGCTATAGCGGCTGCCGGTATTCCGGTATATGCCTGGAAAGGTATGAACGAGAAAGAATTTGACTGGTGTATTGAGCAAACGCTATATGCCTTTAAAGATGGCAAGCCTTTGAATATGATCCTCGATGATGGTGGTGATCTTACCAACATGGTGTTGGATCGCTTCCCTGAACTGGTGGCTGGTATACGTGGTATATCTGAAGAAACTACTACTGGCGTTCACCGCTTGATTGAACGTATGAATGCAGGCAAACTTCCATTACCGGCTATTAACATCAACGATTCTGTAACGAAGTCGAAGTTCGATAACAAATATGGTTGCAAGGAGTCATTGGTTGATGCGATCCGCAGAGCAACAGATGTTATGATGGCTGGCAAAGTAGCCGTTGTTGCAGGATACGGTGATGTGGGAAAAGGTTCTGCTGCGTCATTGCGTGGTGCAGGTGCGCGTGTTATTGTAACCGAGATCGATCCGATCTGCGCATTGCAGGCTGCAATGGATGGTTACGCTGTGAAGAAAATGGACGATGCAGTGAAAGAGGCTGATATCGTTGTTACAGCAACAGGGAACTTCGGTATCGTGCTTGGTCGTCACTTCGAATCAATGAAGGATAAGACTATCGTTTGTAACATTGGTCACTTCGATAATGAAATTGATGTGGCCTGGTTGAACAAGAATGCTTCTAAGGACGAAGTGAAGCCTCAGGTTGATCTTTATACTTTGAAGAATGGCCGTCAGGTAATCCTTCTTGCTGAAGGACGCCTGGTGAACTTAGGTTGTGCTACGGGTCACCCGTCATTTGTAATGTCGAACTCATTCACGAACCAGACATTGGCTCAGCTCGAACTTTGGAATCATACTGATAAGTATGAGAACAAAGTATATATGCTGCCGAAGCACCTGGATGAAAAAGTTGCCAGCCTTCACCTGAAGAAGATCGGTGTAGAACTCGATGTTCTTTCAAACGATCAGGCAAAGTATATTGGTGTAGAAGTAAAAGGTCCGTTCAAACCGGACTACTACAGATATTAATAGTTATAGGTGCAAGCCTGTACAAAGCCCGCAGTTATCCTGCGGGCTTTTTTATTGGAAATATATCGACAGGAAGTATAATGCCCGCGACAAGCTGTTTACCTGCGCGACATGGTGCACATTGATTTTCGCAGTGGTTCCTTATCTTTGAAACCTTCTTGATTAAAAACCTGCAGACACATGAAAGTAATTTTCTATGGCATCCTGGTATCATTCCTGGCCATTACCGGATTTAAAAGTTATGACCAAGGCGATAACATTGAGTTCGCCTGTATGAAAACGCACAAGGCATCAAACACTTGTCACTTTAACTTTAAAGTAGATGGCGCTAAATATCGCTATGTAGATATAGGCTGTAAGTTCAGCAAGAAACGCGATGAGATCATCAAGAAAGCGAAAGAAGGAACGATCGCTCTTTCGAAAGACTGGAAGATCGAATGCCCCGAAGTGAAAGAGGAAGATCAGAAAGCACAAGGTTTATAAGCTTAAAGCAGAAAGCCTAAAGCGGAAAGCTATATATACTTTCCTTTTAAGCTTTTTGCTTTAATCTTTACGCTTACAGCTTATCAATGAATACCGAGATCGCGCTGTATACCTTCCAGCGATTTACCTTTTGTTTCCGGTAATACTTTCCAGGCGAAGATGCCGTGGAGTAGCATCATAATGGCAAACAGCAAGAATGAATAGAAGCCTCCGTTCTCGGATGATTCTACGAGAATAGGAAACGTCCACGATATAGCAGCGGCCATTACCCAGTGGGTGGAACTGCCGAGTGTCTGTCCTTGTGAACGAACTTTGTTCGGAAATATCTCCGATATAAATACCCAGATCACCGCGCCTTGCGAAAAAGCAAAGAAGGCAATGAAGCCCACCAAATATAGCATCACCGCATAGCCACCAAACTGATGGGTATAGAAAGCGTGGGCTACCAGTCCCAGGAATATAACCATACCTACTGACCCGATAACGAGCAACGTTCTTCGTCCGAACTTATCAATGACGGAAATAGCCAGCAAAGTAAATATCATATTCGTTACACCAATCGAAACGGCCTGAAGCAGTGCAGTATCTTTTGCGAGCCCCGTCATTTCAAATATCCGAGGAGCGTAATACATAATGGCATTTATACCGGAGAGCTGATTGAACATAGCCAGTGCCACGGCATATAGTATAGGTTTGTTAAACTGCCCATTGAACAAACTTTCTTTTACATGATGTATATCGGCTTGCAGCGATTCGCGAATGGTGTTGAAGGCAGTTGGTACATCGGGCTCACCAATTTCTTTCAATACTTTTTTCGCTTCTTCCGGATGCTGATGTTTTACCAGCCAGCGCGGACTCTCCGGAACAAAGAATACAAAGATGAAGAACAACAGCGATGGAAATGCCTGCACACCCAACATCCAGCGCCATGCATGTTCGCCTATACCAAAGAGTAAATAATTAGAAATGAATGCGAGCAGTATACCACTTACTATATTAAATTGAAATAACGCCACCAATCGGCCGCGTCTGTGTGCCGGTGATATTTCGGATATATACATCGGGCCTACTACCGATGAAGCGCCTACCCCTATACCTCCCAAAAACCGGAATGCAATAAACAAGGGCCACGAAGGTGTGAGTGCTGTAACAAGCGATGTAACCAAATATAGCAACCCTATAGCCTGCAGTACTTTTTTGCGTCCATACTTTTCAGCGGGCGCACCGGCTGCGAGTGAACCGATCACTGTACCGATCAACGCAGAGGCTACTGTAAAGCCATGCTGCGCGGTGGTAAGTTGCCAGAGCGATTGTATAGATTTTTCGACACCGGATATAACGGCTGTATCAAAACCAAAAAGAAAACCGCCCAGGGCGGCTACAATAGCGTTGCGGAAAGCGGTATTAGACTGGGGCATCGTGCGTTGGTTAGTTATGTAAGATAGCAAGATCCCCGTCACGGAAAAATTCTACGCGCCTGATTCCATCCTCCTGTGAAAATAAGGTCGAAGTATAGTGCGGTCTAGTACAATCCAGGCCAGCACAATATTGAGCATGATAATAACATTTACGATGCGTTTGCCCTGCAGTGTAAGCGAAGGCAGATTTACCTCGAAGAATTTTTTCTGCAGATCAGATTGGTTGAGATTTACCGTTGCCGTGCCATCAAATATACCGGCCGTTACCAGCCAGGCTCCAATACCTGCTGCTGTAAGTATACCGGCTAACAGAAATATAGCATTGCGAATAGACCAGGGCGATGAGGCCGGTGCCTGATGCAGATTTTGCATAACGCGCTCTGTAAAATTCCGCGATGGTTGCTCGGCTGGTATATGCAGCGTTTTATCCAGCAGTCGCAATGCATCCAGTCGTGTGCGTAATATAGTGTTGTGTTGCAGCTCAGCTTCCAGTGCGCGCACTTCAGCATCACTCAGATTACCATCGAGGTAATCCAGTAACTTTTCTTCCAGTGCCTGTGATATTTTTTTCATATCCCTACAAAGTTAATGCTTCGTGGTTTAATAATACTTTCAATTCATCTGCCAGTCGCAGGCGGGCACGGTGAATGCGCACCTTTGCAGTATTGGGCGGTATACCCGTAATAGCAGCAATCTCGTCCAGCGAAAACTCATCCAGATAAAATAACGAGAGGGCTGTGCGGTCTGCTTCGTTCAGTTTGCTCATGGCCTGGTGAAGATATTTAGTCTTGTCCGTTTTTTCCAGCAAACTTTCACCTTCCTGGTTATATACTACTACCGTATTTTCTATACTTTGAAAAACTTTGTTGTTCTTTCTTTTATAGCTGATGGAAGTGTTAAACACGATCCGGTAAAGCCATGTAGAAAATTTTGCCTGCCGGTTAAAGTTCTTCAGGTTATGAAATGCTTTAATAAAAGCATCCTGTGCGGCCTCTTCTGCTTCAGGTCTGTTTTGTAGTATCTTCAGCGCTATGGTATAGGCATAGCTCTTGTGCCGGTTGATCAGCTCTGCAAACGCAGATTGCTCGCCCGACAGAATCCTGTCGATAAAGGGAAGATCCGGATCAGTTATCATGTTGTCGCGTTTGACGCACCATGTTAAGCCGTGGTTACAGGTAGTGGGATGAATTTCCGGAATAAAAAACTTCCTCACAAATTTTATGCGCACCTGTAACGTACTCAAATTCGGCAGCGTCAAAGGGGCAAAACAATAAATCACGAAGACTATGAATGTTGAATTTTTCGCTATCATGATACCGATCATATCGATTGTAGGTGCTTTCATTATGATCATCTATCTGCGCAAGTACGAAAACACCGAACGAATGGCTATGATCGAGAAAGGTGTGGGGCCTGAATTTCTGAATATCCGGAAGCCGCGCAATACCTCTTTCCCTCTGCGTTCAGCCTTGCTGCTGATTGGTGCCGGCCTCGGTTTGCTGATGGGCCACATCCTTGAACGCAATTTCGATATGCAGGAAGAAGTAGCCTACTTCTCTATGCTGTTCATCTTTGGCGGTATAGGGCTTGGTCTTGCCTATATCATTGAAGAAAATAAAAATGCGAAACGGAAAGAGTAAATATATAGGGTAAACAGGTAGCAGATACAGTACTATATTTTTATGCATGTCATAACACAGGCCGGTATATATCCGGCCTTTTTTATACCGTAACTGTAAGCATGCGGTATGCGTTAACTATAGCAACAGATGTTTTATAAAAACTGTGTGAGAGTACCTCGGGCATCGTACCCGATTTCCAACAGGTTGTAGAACTATTCAACACCTGCCATGGATGTAGTATGTTGTATATAATCTGTAAGTAGTTGGTGTGCAGTAAATTATTCAATCATCCTATTGGCTGGCACAGCTTTGTATCCTTCATGGTTCAGAAATCAAATGTTTAACTTTTAATTTTTTAAAACCATGAAAAAAGTAATGTTCGTCCTATTCGCTTTGGTTGCAGGTGTTGGATTTGCTAATGCTCAGGTTGCAAGCGAACCGGCTCCGGCTGCTACAGAGTCTACACAATTGCAAGGTGATAAAGTAAAGATCAAAGCTGAAGAACTTCCACAAACCGTTAAAAAAGCTCTGGAAGGTGAAGACTACCGTGGATGGTTGATCAACGCTGCGTATCATGATAAAACAAAAAATACGTACGAAGTTGAGCTGAAGAACGGTGCTGAAACTAAAACTGTGAAGTTTGACAAGGAAGGTAAAAAGATAGACTAATTGCCCCTCCAAACAATCCCTATTGTTATTTTAGAAGAAGGCCGGAAATTATTCCGGCTTTCTTTTTTATTTTTCGCCTTCTATGACCAGCATTTTAGTAATTGAAGACGATCTGACTTTTTCGCGGATACTGGAAGGATTCCTGAAGAAGCATAAATATTCCGTAGAACTCAGTCACAAAGCAAAGGACGGCCTCAAGGCATTTACTTCGGGTTCGTTCGATCTGGTGCTGCTGGACTACCGCCTGCCCGATGCTACCGGTATGGATATATTGGTAGATATAAAAAATGCATCGCCCGATACACCGGTAATTATGATGACCAGTTTCTCGGATATACGCACAGCAGTAAAAGCGATCAAGGCTGGTGCATTTGAGTATATAACGAAACCGGTAAATCCGGATGAACTGTTGATGATCGTATCGCAGGCACTGAAGAAAAAAGAAAAGCGCAGTATACCGGAAGTTACGGCTGCACCTGTTACCAATAGTTCGTTTGTAGAAGGTAAAAGTATACCTTCTCAACAATTGCACGACTATATACGTCTTGTAGCACCCACCGATATGTCGGTGATCATTGAAGGCGAAAGCGGTACAGGAAAAGAGTATGTAGCGCGTTCTATACATCAGCAGAGTAAACGTGCCAAGCAGAATTTTATAGCAGTTGATTGTGGTGCGCTCTCAAAAGATCTTGCCGCCAGCGAATTGTTCGGTCATGTGAAAGGTGCTTTCACGGGAGCATCGCAAGATAAAACAGGACAGTTTGAAATGGCCAATGGTGGCACACTCTTCCTGGATGAGGTAGGTAATCTTTCGTATGAAGTGCAGGTAAAATTACTCCGTGCTATACAGGAGCGCATCGTACAGCCTGTCGGCAGCAATCGCGAGATAAAAGTAGATGTACGCATCATTACGGCTACCAACGATGATCTGGCAGAGAGTGTAAAGAAAGGTCAGTTCCGCGAAGATCTATACCATCGCCTCAACGAATTTAAAATGCGCGTGCCTTCGTTGCGCGAGCGTGGCAGCGACCTGGAAGAATTTCTTATCTTCTTCAGAAGCGGTGCCAATAAGGAGCTCGGTAAAAATGTTATCGGCTTTGATGATGAAGTGATGTCTATTTTTACTTCGTACGACTGGCCCGGTAATTTGCGCGAACTGAAAAATGTTGTGAAGCGTGCAGTGCTGCTTACCACGGGCGATCGTGTGCAGGTAGATGCTATACCTGCTGAAATGCTCACCGCTATAAAAGAAATGCAGGTAAAAGGACAACCGAAAATTCCGATCTACGATTTGAAAGCATTGCAGGAAGTACAGGAGCGAGAAATGATTGTTCGCACGTTAAAGGAAGCTCGCTATAACAAATCAAAAGCAGCCCGTATACTGAACATCGACCGCAAAACGCTATATCTTAAAATGGAGAAGTACGGTATTGAGTAAATATATAGTATAGCATTTACAGCTATACGGTTACTCTACCACTACACGAACATTTTTTACCAATCGATCGACTTCTTCTTTTAAAGTTTTTATACGAGCAGAGAGGTCTTCCACTTTTTCGCCATTGATCAATGCATGTTCTGTATCGCGCAGTTTCTTGCTGAGACTTAGGGCACCCATCTGGCCGATGCGGCCGGCAAGTTTATGTACTACATCGCGAAGTAACGCAGCATTGCTGTGCTGCAGGTGTTCATCCAGCAGCTGAAGATCAGAAGAGGTTTCTTCTACAAACTGGTTGATAACCGCCTGAAAAAGTTCTTCATCGCCCAACGTCATCTGGCGTACAGCAGAAAAATCCAGCACCGATTCTTCGGCTAACGATGCTGTTGAAGCCGCAGAAGATATACCCAGTAACGATAACAATTCATATTCGTGAAACGGCTTCGATAATACTTTGTCAAATCCTTCATCGAGTAACTTCTGCTGGTCTTGCGGAAACACATGTGCGGTGAGCGCTATAAAGGATGTGGAGGCATCGTATTTTTTTCGCAGCGCTTTGCATAGATCAATACCATTTATATTCGGCATGCGAATGTCAATGAGTATATGTGTTACTTCCGGATCGGGCGATTGTGCCAGGAGTTTCTCTGCCTGCTGATATATACTGTTGGCTATACCATGCTTGTCCAGTATAAGCGCGCCCAGTCGCAGAATCATTGAATCATCGTCCACCAGAATTACCTTGCCGGTGAAAGGGACACTCGTAACAAACTCGGTTGACAGGGGAGTGACCGGTTGTATATCTTCGGCACGCTCGAAGGTAAGCTTTACAGTAAAGGTAGAACCTGATTCCGGCTCGCTATATACTTCCAGGTTTCCGTGCTGTGCTTCCACCAGCGATCGAACAATGGTAAGACCCAGCCCTGAACCTCCACCCTGTTGTTGCATAACAGAAGACCCAGCCTGTTCAAACTGGTTGAAGATGCGTTTTATATCTTCTTTGCGTATACCCACTCCGGTATCGGTCACCTCAAATGTACAGGCTATATGATTGTTTTGCTCTGTTGTTTTTACCATGAGCTTGATATAGCCCTTGCTGGTAAATTTGATAGCGTTACCCAGTAGGTTATAGAGTATCTGGCGCAAACGAAACGGATCTCCTACTACCGTATATTCATTGGCCTGCTCTGTATCCAGCAAAAAGGTGAGACTCTTTTTATCAGCCTGCACGCGCATAGCATCTTCTACTTCCTGCACCAGGCGAAGCAGTTGAAAGGGCTCTTGCACAATGGAAAAATTTCCGGATGAAATGCGGCTATAGTCCAGCACCTCATTTACGATATGCAGTAAATGTTCGGACGAACTGTGTATGGCTTCTGCTGCTTCTTTATGATGGCCTCCCTGTGTACGCAACTGTTCGGCAAAGCCGATAATGGATTGCAATGGCGTACGTATCTCGTGACTCATGTTGGCGAGAAAACGTTCTTTGATCTTGCTGAGCTCTTCGGCTTCATCGCGCGCCTGCTCCAGTTGTTCCTTGTAATAATTACTCTTGCTGATATCCATCCAGATAAAATATACCAGTATAGCCGCAATGAGAAAGAATGCCACTACAAGAATACTGATGCGCGATATATTTTGATTGAAGAGTACACCTGCGCGATTGTTATTGCTGCGCATCTTCTGTAATTCTTCATTTTCCACTTCGTGCAGTGTATTGAGGAGGCGGTTGATGAAAAGACTGTTGGCATGTATCAGCTCCAGTTCGCGATGTTGAAGTCTTTTGTTTTGCGACACCTGGTTTGCTTCCAGCTCCTGCATAATGCGCTCCACTTCTTCCAGCGCTTTGTTCTGCCGCGCAAATGCGAGTGTATCTACTTTTACACTCAGTTCTTCCTGTACCTTGATGTGTGTTTCAGGTATAGGCGTAGTATTTTTCTTTTTGCCAAATAATTTGGCGAGCCCCGAGCGTTCTTTTTCTTTTTGCTGAACGATAGAGTCCGTAAACGTTGTGATTGTTTTTTTCTGTGTTGTTACTACACTGGTATCGATCTGACTTTGTTCTATAATGGTAGAGAGTGTATCGAGCCGGCTGGTAAATTGTTTCTTCTCCGCATACCGCGATTTGAGTTTGAGGTATGAGAAGAAAAGTTTATTCCGCTGATGCAATATCTCTTTCATAGAAGATAGGCGTAGCAATTGCAGACTATCCCACGGCAATAGCATGAGTGAGTCAATCATGTTAGAAACTGTCTTCGATTGATTAAGAAATGTTTTATAGGGCTTGCCCGGATTTTGTATCGCTTCTGCGCGCTGTAGTTGATCGAGTGTAGTGATCTCTTCGAATACACTGTTCAGGATGGAGAGCTTTTCGTTTGGCTCCGAAAGTTCATCAACGGTGTCGAGCATTTCGCGAAACGAAAAATGGGTTATACCCAATGCAAGTATAATAGCAACAAATGCCAGCAGGAAACCTGCCAGTACTTTTTGCTTCATCGAAGCCGGGTCCTGGTTATCTTGGTAATATGGCATATCCGTTCAACTCATCGAAGATCAGTAGTACCGACCCTCTGCATACAACAACATAAAGGTAATGATTGCTAAAACGAATCTGGTAAACCTATATTCTTTTCAGTCAAATTGTTTTTATAATCTGTCAATGTGCTAACGGAATATCCACATCATTAATGTGATCGATGCTATGTGAATAATCAGGATCGAGCATACATCCAGCAAAAATCCTGCGCGCACCATATCTTTCATGCGGATATAGCCGCTCGAAAAAACGATCGCGTTGGGAGGAGTAGCCACCGGAAACATAAACCCGATGCTGGCAGCAAATGTTACCGGCAAGCCCAACAGGATCGGATTTATCTTTAGTCCGTTGGCTATACCGAAGATTACCGGAACAAAAATCTGTACCAATGCTACATTACTCATAAACTCCGAGAGCACTACGGTTACTGTGATCAGCATAAAGATGAGCCAGCCATTAAATGTACTTTGTGCCGCTATATAATCGCCCACCAGTTGAATGATACCAGCTTGTTCAAGACCCTCCGCTAAACACAGGCCGCCTCCAAAGAGTATCAATATACCCCATTGCATTTGCTGCGTGTCTTTCCATGCGAGTAAAAATTTCTTCTCCTTCAGATTTACCGGCACCAGAAACATGGCCATGCCACCGATCATCGCGATGTTGGTGTCGTTAAAAGTATCTTTACCGATTATATAGGTATCAATCGCTTCCTGGAAGATCCAGAGAAAAGAAGTGATCGCGAAAATGATCATCACATACTTTTCTTCTTTTCTGATCCTGCCTAATGTTTCAAGCTTTTCTCCAATGAGTTTATCCGAGCCTTCAATTTTATCGAGATGATTCGGGAAGAGTAAACGTGTTACCATCCAGTACGTCATCAGTAATAATATAGCAGCTACTGGTACACCTACCAGCATCCATTCACCGAAGTCTATCTTCTGGTGATAGAAGTCTTCCAGTAATCCTTTGAATACAACATTAGGCGGAGTGCCGATTACCGTGGCGAGCCCTCCCAGTGTAGAAGCATAGCCAACCGCCAGCATAAGTCCCAAGGCAAAGTTGCGTTCAGCTTTCGGTAGCTCGTGTGGTTGCTGATCTTTATCTTTCTTGAGCAGGTTGATTACCGATAAAGCTATAGGAAGCATCATCATGGCAGTAGCGGTGTTACTGATCCACATACTGATGAAAGCGGTAGCAAGCATAAAGCCGAGTATAATTCCATTGCCGGATGTGCCGGTAATACGAATAAGATTTAGCGCGATACGTTCGTGCAGGCGGTGTTTCTCCAAAGCGAGCGCGATCATAAATCCGCCCATAAATAAAAAGATGATCGGGTTTGCATAAGGCGATGCTGCTTCGGTTGATTTCATTACTCCCAGAAAGGGGAACAAGATCAACGGCAACAATGCTGCTATAGGTATAGCAACGGCTTCGGTTACCCACCAGGTAATCATCCACGCACCAACAGCCAATACTTTGTCAGCACCGGGTGTTATAAAATCGGCCGGTATAAATAGAAGGGCAGCGAAAAATAATATAGGACCAAGAAAGAAGCCGATAACACGGGCGGAGAAATAGGAGTTGTTCACGGGGGGCTCAGGTTTAATAAAACATGGAGTATAAAAATATCATTCTTCCGACAAGATATATACTGTATAAATAAAAAAGTCCTCCGAAATTATCGGAGGACTTACAACCCGAAAAGGTTTCAATAATGTAATCAGTAATTACCGGAAGCAGCAGGTTTGGGGTTAGCCGGTTTCACAATAATTACTTTCCCGTCTAATTCTCTTTCATTCAATGCAGCGATCGCAGAGTTGGCCTCGTCATCATTTGCCATTTCGATAAAGCCATAGCCTTTGGATCGGCCTGTTTCTTTATCGCGTACAATCTTGACAGATGTTACCTGACCAAATTTTGCAAACGCAGCTTCGAGGTCTTCTTTACGAGTCTTGAAGTTTAGTTTTGCAACAAAAATGTTCATGATACAAAATGTTAAGTAATAAATAATGTATGAATGAGCCTTCATGTACCCTTAACAAATATAACGAATTATTCTTGCTTCCGGGAGTAAAAACAGGCGTGTGTAAATAATCAAAAAGGCCCCACGTGATGCGTGAGGCCTTGCCCATAGAAATGAATCCAGAATAACCGCTAAACACTTCTGCCTCGGATAAGCCGAAGCAGTATAGCTATAATGGCTATTACGAGCAGCAAGTGAATGATACTTCCTGCACTAAACACAAATGCTCCGAGCAGCCATCCGATAATGAGGATAACTGCTATGATATACAATAGATCTCCCATACTATAGCGTTTTTGCCGGAAGAAGTATAAAAACCAATGCCACAAGGTGAAGGAAAGATATACTTGTTGAAAAGTTTGATCGATACTAAACGGGTAACAAATGTGTGTCGAATTGGGGAACTGAGTCCGCAGATTTGTGGAGTATTTCAACAGACCCCTGTAAATTACTATAGGAAACGCGTTGAAATTTCTGGCACTCTATTTTCGTTTATAGACTTCAAATTTACTGTCTATGAATGTTTTAACAATAATCCTAACATTTATACTGGCCTACGCACTCTTTATGACGGCTACGTATCTGCTTGCACGCCTTTTCTTCCCTATGGAAGATACTTCACCAAAAAGGGTAAGAAATCATCAGAATACCAGAAACACTTCTCATCTAAGATCTGTACGCAAGCGGGTAGTAGCGAATGCTTCTCCTAAAATTATGGTAACGAAAGCCATGGCATAAGGCTGGTTGTTGCAGAGGTATATAATATATACTTCACTTCATGCCGATGAGAGATGTATATATAGTATTATTTCTTGGAAGGAATATACAGGCTTTTTTGATATAGTTTGTGGGCAGCAGCCTGCGCATGATTTCTGGAAGGCTTATCGTCTGTAAAATATAGAAGCAGTGAAATAATGATTGTAAAGGCTGACCCTATCCAGATACATCTTCGATTGAATTGCTTTCTCATTGCAGATACTTTAAAAGACTTTTTAAGTTAAATTCTTATGCCACCCTTAGATACAATTCAGGTGTAAAAGGTTAACGATCCTGAAAAATAATTATTACGCAAACCTGTTAGAGCCTATGATATTCTTAAAGAAGAGTAACCTGTTCAAGAAAAAGAAAGCGGAACGCACCGCAGTGCAATCGGTAAACCAGGATGATGTTTCCGTACACAATCGTGTTGTAAAAAGCAGACAGGCACTGGTTGACCTGATCAAGTTTCTGGATTCGCTGTAAACATTAACTATAAATTGTATGAAAGCCATCGTAACATTTTTGAAAATTGTAGTATCGGCACTGCTTACTTATGGTTTGCTGGTGCTTACAGCCTGATCCGAACAGGGAATGTATGAGGACGGGTTGATGCTCGCTCAGCCGGCATTGTAGAAATACTGCATCTGGTTGCTGATAAAGTGAACCGATGCCAAAGCCTTGACTATCGTCAGGGCTTTTGTATTTTTAACGCGCGAGTAAATATTTACTGCCATGGCAGAAGAGGAATACCCGAGAGTTTATTTATACAGGCGCGTGGTAAGCGCTAAACTATTTATCGATACACATTACGCACAAGCAATAGACCTCGATAATATTACCGATGAAGCACTCTTCTCGAAATTTCATTTCATCCGGTTGTTCAAAAAAATATATGGCAAAACGCCACATCAATACGTCACTTTTGTGCGGATAGAAAAAGCAACACAGTTATTACGTTCCGGTACAGCGGTAACCGATGTATGTTATGAAGTAGGCTTTGAAAGTATAAGTTCTTTCAGTGGATTATTTAAACGCATGGTTGGTATAGCTCCTTCTGTATATGCGGAGCAGCAGCGTGCCTTGCAGGATCAACTGCGCAAGCAACCGCTTGGTTTTGTACCCGGATGCTTTGCCGGAAAGAATGGCTGGAATAAAAAAGCAATTTTCGAGAAGTGACTTCACTTTATGAGTCTGACCTTTGAGCCAGATTCATTTAATAAACAGGAATATATATGATCAGCAAAATGTCGCACGTATGCGTCTATGTTCTCGACCAGAACAGCGCTTATGATTTTTATGTAAACAAACTTGGCTTCAAGGTTGCCACCGATGCACCGATGGGGCCCGATACCCGATGGCTCACGGTAACTCCTCCCGATCAACCCGAACTGGAAATTACACTGATGCCCGTGAAAGAAGGTATGATGTTCTCCAAGGAAGCTGCAGAACAAATGCGCAGTCTCGTGCAGCGAGGTACATTTGGCTTTGGCGTTTTTGAATGTAAAGATATATATGCCACCTACGAAGAGCTGAAAGCAAAAGGCGTTGAGTTCTCCAAACCACCGAAGAAAGAATTTTACGGAGTAGAAGC
>NZ_DATCSD010000020.1:0-10493 GCF_036568665.1 Ohtaekwangia sp.
CTGTCCGTTGGTGAATTTGAAATCCAGTGTAAAGAATCCATTCTCACAAACTTCGCTTGGTGCTGATAATGTTGCCTGCGGCAAAGCGTGTACTACAACTTTCACTACATCAGATATATCTTCTGCACACGTTCCGGACGATACTACTCTGCGGTAATATGTCAGGTCTGTGAGCGATGGCGGATCATATATAGGGTTGTTGTTAACACCTGCTGCCGGAACGAAGTTGATGTTATCGGACGACTCTTCCCAGCGGTATACATAATTACCTATACCTCCGAAGGGTTGTGACAATTCCTGGAACGCAGTAGGATCTGCTCCTTCGCATATATCTTTATCGAAACCAATTACACCGGCAAACAACGGTATAGGATCGATCAGCAACTCGGGCAATGATGTCTTCTTACAACCTTTTGTATCCGTTACTGTAATCGTATAGAGTATATTAGCAGAAAGCCCTTCAAAGCTCCCGTCCGTCTGGCCGGTAAGATTCAACGGGTCCTGATCCAATGTATAGGTATACCCGGGATTTCCACCAGTGATGTTTGCCACATCTACACTGATTTGTCCGTCTGTCTGACCCGCACAGCTTACATCATATCCGTTGTAATCCGAGGTTATATCGATAGAGAAAGACAGATCGTTCGGTTGTTTTACTACCACGTTCGGTACAAACTTCGTACAGCCGTTCTTGTCTTCTATTCTAACTGTATACGTAGTAGCACGCAGACCGGTGAACTGCTGATTCACGGCATCGTAAGGAGCATTGGAATCTTGTAGTAAAGAGAAGATCAACGGATCGCCTCCTCCTGCTGATGTACCTCCTATCGCTGATATCTGAATGATACCATCGGGAGCCGGATCATTAAAGCAACTTACATCCGTAACCGTTGGTGTACCCGGTACTATAGGATCGGGTTGAATGATACTGATGGGAGCTGAATCCACACAGCCTTCGGCGTTGCGGGTATAGATGGTATAATTACCGGCTGCTAAATTTGTAAACAGCACGGTAGGTACAAACGTAGTTCCGTCTTTACTGAAAGTATGATTGGTTCCATACTGCGCAGAGACAACCACCTGACCATTAGCCAGACCGTTGCAGGTGATGTTGAAGCGTGGATCGGTAGTCTCTACCGGATCGGCTGTTAACTGTGGTGTTGGTCTTACATCATACGTTAAGGTTGCATCTTTATAACAACCGCTTGAAGCAGCCGGGTTGAGAACACGCACAAATACCGGAACATCATCCGTTAATGTATAGGCTGTTACCTGTACCGGTGGAATTTGTGAATTGGCAAAATCATTTGCATCGGTGAACCATGTATAGGTCACTCCTGCTTCTGTACTTACCTGCGCATTGAGTGAAGTAAGATCTTTTACAATAGTATTACCTCCGTAACCATCCGAACAAGAAGTGAGACTCAGTGGTGTTGTAATATCCGGTGAAGGACGTACGGTAACCGTTATATACTCCGGAGGACCGCTACATACCGGTGATGATGACGGATTGGTAGCGCGCACTTCATATACTACAGACCCTAATGCAAGGCTGTTGTTCACCAGTTTGTCAGTAATAACATTGGTAGTAGAACCTGTTGCTCCTGTGATGTTTCCATTTACCTGGTATACCGACCACACAAAAGTAGCATTGGTAACATTTGGTGATGTAAGCGGAATATTTAATACATCGCCACTACATATAGGGGCCAATGTTACCGGAGTAACCAATGGCTTGCGCTGGATAACCAGCACGATCGGTACTGACGGATTACCATAGCAACCTGTTGTAGTACTATAAGGGCGAATGTTATAAGTAACATTTACATCTGCGCTGGTAACATTCTCCCAACGATGTGAGTAAATTACATTCGGATCGTAGAGTGCCAGGGTGCCGGTTGCCGGCAGCGGATCAAGCGGTGTAAGCTTGGTCGGGTCATATACGATAGATTCGATCACAAATTTATCGGCCGGGAAAAATCCGATGGCAGAACGGAGCGTTACTTCTATCGGGTTATCGCTACATACCGCTTTACCAAGACTTATATCCATTACCGGCTCAGCCTTGATGTCGACTGTTACGCTCTTCTCTTCACCTTCACATCCCAATGCACTGATTGGTTTTACACGATACAGTATAGACAACGTTTGGGCTACTGTTTGATTCTTATAGCTGTCGTTCTCAATACCGTTAGAGCCGAGCACACCCTGTGTTGGTCCGCTGACGGGTATAATTCCCGGAAGCACAGAAGGCACCTGCACATTAAAGGTTGCGGCCTGCACCGGGCTCGATGCATTCTCTTTTAATACTACACCTATTACATCGCCACTACAAATAGAAGTTGTGATGTTATCCATCAACGGGCGCTTGTTCACCGCCACCGGAATTTGTGTAGGAGGCCCCGTACATCCGGATGCATTGCTTTCGGATACTTTTACAAAAACATCCTGGCTCAAAAACTGTATCTGTACTACACCTGTGGTTTGGCCATCGGCTACTATACCACCGCCTGGCAGCCCATCGCTTTGCTTCAGCACTTGCCAGTTATAGGTAGAACTTCCGGAGTTGTTAGGCGATACTTTAAATTCATATATACCATTCTCGCATATATCTACATTAGGTGGAACGATCGAGTATCCCTGCGGATCGTCTGATACGGTGATTGCTTTGGTAACAACATTACTCTCGCATCCATTCACCGAAACTTTTACTGATATATTATCTGTAACTGCATTGGGGAAACTCAACAGTATATAGAAGTCATTTGGTCCACCACCACCTAGGTATTGGAAAGTAGCCGGATACGACCAGGTATATACTGCACCCGGTATCTGCGTTACGCGGAATAGCTCCGAGCCATTTTTACAGGGATCTGCTTTACCAACAATAATCGGATCGCTTGGCAATGGTTTCACGATCAGATCTATCTGCGCTACATTATAGCAACCGGTATGTATGTTCTGTACACGGGCAAAGTAGATTGTGTTGGTGGTAATATCAATATCATTCGGAGTAGCAAGAGGGTTAACATTTGCTTCTGCGTCTGCCTGCGTTGTATGCCAGGTAATAACTCTGTCGGCAGCTGGCAGTACGGTTATAGCATCTCCTACCGATGTTAATGTAAGATCAATATCATCCACACGTCCAGTTCCGGCAGGAGCTTCTTCACAATACGAAAAGCTTTGTGCTGCCACTACCGGTTTCGGATTTACGGTAAAGTTTATCTCTTGCAGTTTATCGCAATTCAGCGGAGCTGTCGTCAGGTCGATAACACGGATATATAGTTTATCATTGTTATGAACATCTATCGTTGTAATCGGGTTGATATCATTTACCTGATCGAATGCTGTTGCATACCACTTCACCTGGCGATCGGCCGGAGTTGCAGCACCAATCACATCATCATCATATACCGACAGTGTAACGCCTGTCGCGGTTAATGTACCTGCTATCGTTTCGCACAGATCACTCGGTGTTGGATCTATAGCTTCCGGTAATGGATTTACTGTTACAATCACATCATCCGTTGTAGCAGCACATGATCCATTCGGAGGCGTTGCCAGATTGCCCAGTGCACTCTTTACTGTCCAGGTAAATGTAGTGGTCGTAGTCAATCCTGTTACCACAGCACTCTCATCGTTGATGTCGGTTACTCCTGTAACGGGCGACCATGTACCTACGCCTCCATTATTTACGGCTATCGCTGCGAGTGTTGCATCGTCTCCTTCGCAGATAGCAAAGTCAGTACCGGCATTCGCATTCGCGGGCTTCTGATCGAACGTGATCTTCAGGTTCATCGCGCTGGATACATTTCCGCATGGACCTATCCCATCCGGATCGAGCGCTACAAAACGCAGTTGTACAAAACCTGCTGCAAAATCTGCTGCTGATGGCTTGTACTGATCATCTGTGTTAGCAGCCGGGCGTGTAGCCCCGGGGTTGGCATTGTTGCTGGTAAATATACCCGAACCTGTGGCTATCTCCCATCTTCCTTGTGTAGCGCCACCGCCTACTGTTGCACCGGTAAGATTGATGGGGGCCAGCACGGTTTGATCCACGCATGAAACAAAATCGGCAGGAACATTCGCTATACCGGGTTGATTAAAGGTGATGATTACATCATCCATCTCCGGAGTACAGGTACCACTGGAAATTGTCCAGCGAAGTGTATAGGCTCCGTATGTATAGGGAGGACCAACTAAATGAATATCGGATGTAGGATCGGTAAGATCAACGATGGCAATATTACAGCCAGCGCCTACACATCCACCGGGGCCACTTACAACGGTCCATTTACCCGCACCGATGATCGGTGTATTTCCTTCGAGTGTAAAGTTCTCTCCGCACACGGCTTTATCTGTTCCGGCTGCCGGGTCAGTTGGATTCGACCCCAGGTCAATCACTACGTCTGCTGAGCTTTGACATGCACCGTTCTTCACCGTCCAACGCATGGTATAGGCGCCTTCATTTCCCGAAGATATAGTGATGGTAGCATTGCGATCATGAATGTTTGAGATCGTTGGTGCTGGTCGTGCCGGCACGCTGGATACAAAAGTCCATGTACCGGTTCCGGGAGTCGGATCGCTTCCTCCCATCGTGAGTGATGTGAGTGTACCACACAAAGCCTGGTCGGCTCCTACACTTGCCACTGCCGGGTTATCATTGATCGTTACTAAAACACTCACCGGTACGGAAGTACATCCTATATCATTGGTAACGGTATAGTTCAGTGTAAAAGGAGAACCGATTGATGTAGCGGTTGCCAGTATAGTAGGTGTTTGTATAGTAGGATCATCGATGATTGCTATAGCACCTGTCCACGTATGTGTTACGATCGTACCAAAAGGATTAGAAGGATTTCCATCCAGCATGGGAGTTGCTCCTTCACACAATACCAATGGCGATGGTGTGATGCTCGCGGTTGGATTGGCGCGAACTGTAATTACTGTATTGCGTGGATTTGAAGGACATTGTGGTGCATTTATAAATCTGCGTATTACCTGCAGCGTAAAAGCTCCTAGTGTACCGTTGGTTTGCAGTGTAATTTGTTTAGTGCCCTGCCCTCCTGTAATGGTAGCATTTGCAGCCGGCACAACAGACCAGATATACTCTGTAGCGCCTCCGGTTGGTTCGGTAGCCGGATCACTCGGCAGTGAATATATATAGGTTGTATTTGGACATACATTGGTCTGTGGCAATACGAGCGCAGCCGGTGATGTGCTGATATTTTCTCTTCGCGTCAGGATTACTTCTTCAGCTTCACTAACGCAGTTGTTTGTTTGTGTGCCGGTAACATAGTAATCATTTACTCCTACGGGAGCTTGCGCTGCGTTGGGAGTAAATGTAGCTCCTGTGTTAATAACATTTACATTGGCCTGCGCATCAGCCAGTGTTGCATACCATCTATAGGTAATATTGGCCTGTACGTTGGTTACAGTAAGTGTTGTGGTGGGTATATCTCCATAACACACCACCCGGTCTGCTACAACTGGTCTGTCAGGAGCATCGATAATACGGATAATCGCAGTTCGTTCAACAGGAGGATTATCACCGTTGATCAGGTCACCGTTAGTAGGTGTCAGATTACCATCAGCGAAATTGTTATCATAGGGATTACAGATATTCCAATAGCGTATTGTTACCCGAAATTCATCTCCTACTTTCGGGAAGCCTGCGGTAAATCCTCCGGGAGCCTGTATGCGTAATGCATCGCGTCTGTCGCCATCATTCACCACAACCAGGGGTGGCAGATAATGTACCCCGCGCGGGTCTTGATAATTCAGAAGTATATCACTTCCTGCTGCACCGGTTACTGGTACACCATTTACTGAAATGTTCGGGATCTTATCCAACGTGATGGGTACTGTATTATATACTATCTGTTGCCAACGATACTGTTCATTGGGAAACTGCACCGGGTCATTGGGCGGATAGTTCGAAGCAAAATTCGCGTTACAGTTCCAGTTTGTCTGGTCTTCAAAGATTACATCAATGTTCTCGCCTTCGCATACCTCATGTATAGGAGTACCAGTGGCTGGCGATAGCAATCGTACATCACCTCCGTTAAATTCATCCGTTCGCCAGGTAGAGATCACCTGCACCTGCCGCGTATTGGTACACAATACACCATTGATACGCATAACGATAATTACCTGATACTCACAATCACTGTTGGCGGGGAAAGCGTGATTTTGTGTGATGTTGTACGAGTTCGTTCCGGCAGTAAGAGGAACAACGGTAAGCGCGCTTCCATCGCCCCAGTTGAATATCAGTTCATAAGTAGGACCAATCGTTGTGGTACCTGCAAAGGAGATTCGATAGTTTACATCGGCCGTAACAGGTGAACATAATTTATCAGGAAACTTATCACTTCCCAATCCTGTGATAGGTGGAAGTGCAGCGCATTGAGAATAAACGCGACCAGAAAATCCAACACTTAAGACAAAAGAAATAATAACAACCTTGGCCAGGTAGAAAAATTTCATCTCAATAGAATAGTAGGTTTTAAACTCCGAAAGTAAGCATTAATGCTTACGATAAAAATAGTCATTCCCTCTAAAGGGGTTACCATTTATCACTGTTAAATAATCGTATAATCGTGAATGTAACCTCGAAATATACCTTCGGTCGTTCAATGGAGGGAGTAAATGTCAGTATGTCGCTGAAAGTGAGAGCGCGAGGAGTGAAAAAAATCTGACAAAAAAAGAAAGCCTCTAAATTTCTTAAAGGCTTTCAACTCTAGGTATAGGTTGGGTTAGGTAAAAGGTCAATCCCATTTGAGCTCAGTATCGAGCGAAGAAGGCTTGGCTGCGCCTGCCGGTTCTTCTGCTTCGTGCGGCTCATGCACGTGATCGAACTGGCTGAAATCCACTGTTGGCATAAGTTCATGCTTCACGTGGTTTACTGTGTTCGTCAGTGCCTCCAGAAACTTGTTAAAGTCTTCCTTGTAGAGGAAGATCTTGTGTTTCTCATACGAAAATCCATCTTCCTTAAAACGTTTCTTACTCTCCGTTATCGTGAGATAATAGTCATTCGAACGGGTTGATTTAACATCAAAGAAGTACGTTCTCTTGCCGGCCTTTACTTTCGCGGAGTAAATTTCGTCTCTGCCGTTTGTTTTGTTCTCTTCCACAATCCTTCAGTTTTAGGGTTAGGTTAAAGTTTGGTTCCAACTAAGTTAGTACTTTGGTCATTCATTCCAAACTAACCAAATACTATTTCGTTAACGTTTTCGGTTTATACTATAGTAAAGCTCCATTAGGATCAGGAAATAAAGCTTTACTATCTCCAAATAATCAACAATATTCGGCTTTTCCAAATACGTGAAGACAGACCTCACCCAAATTACTCAAAATAGCAGCCTGGAATTGCTCGCGCGCCAGCTTGTAGAAGGGTTCATTACCGGCCTTCACAAGTCGCCATATCACGGTTTTTCCGTTGAATTTGCAGAACACCGGCTCTACAATGAAGGAGAAAGTACACGGCATATCGACTGGAAAGTATATGCCCGGACCGATCGGTTATTTACTAAAAGATATGAGGAAGAAACCAATCTGAGGTGTTTGATTGCATTAGATATATCTGCTTCGATGTTCTATCCGGCTGACTCGAAAGCCAAAATCCGTTTTGCAAAATATGCCGCAGCTGCGCTCTCCTACCTGCTGAACCGACAACGTGATGCTGTGGGACTGTGCCTGTTCTCGGATACGATCCAGGAATTTACTCCTATAAAGTCATCGCCAACTCACCTCGATAAAATGCTCCGGCTGTTAAATCAACTGGAGACACGTGAGCCTGCTCAAACCAAAACGCAGGTAGCCCAGGTGTTGCATGAGATCGCGGAGAAAATTCACAAGCGCTCGCTGGTGGTTATCTTTAGTGATATGTTTGATTCTGCCGAGAATGCAGATGATCTCTTCAAAGCACTTCAGCATTTGAAACATAACAAGCACGAAGTGATTGTCTTTCACGTGATGGATAATCAGACAGAGCTGCTCTTCAATTTTGAAGATCGCCCCATGGAATTTATCGACTTGGAAACTGGCGATCGACTAAAATTGAATCCTGCTGATATCAAGCAATCGTATAGACAGGAGGCTGAGCAATTTCATAAAGCGCTGAAGATGCGATGCAATCAATACAAGATCGATTTTATAGAAGCCGATGTGAAAAGCGATTTTGATGTAGTACTTCAGACGTACTTGATCAAGCGTGCCAAGATGCGATGAAGAGTTGAGGCTTCTCGTTTTGAGTACCATTAAAAAAATATCCGTTAATGGTTATTGAATTTGCATAAAGCAAAGGGTCAATAACCATTAACGGATAACGATTAACGAATATACTACTACGCTTCCACTTCCTGATGGAGCCAAGCTTTCTTCGCCAGAAGTTCTTCTTTGGTTTCCACGTAATCCGGATCTGCCACGCAACAATCTACAGGGCACACAGCTGCGCACTGAGGCTCTTCATGGAATCCTGTACATTCTGTACACTTTCCGGGTACGATATAATAAAACTCATTGGATACAGGTGCTTGTGACGACTTTGCGTCAACAGCCGTACCGTCTTCCAATTCTACTTTTTCCAATTTAGTGCCCCCGGCCCAATTCCACTCGCGGCCGCCTTCATAGATTGCCGTGTTGGGGCATTCCGGTTCGCATGCACCGCAGTTGATACATTCGTCCGTAATAATTATTGCCATGCTTTCTCTAATTTTGGTCCGTTTACCAATACAAAAATAATCGAATCAGATCATAAAACGGTCGCATCTCTATAAAAGTTTACTACGAATGAATGTACATGTAAGAATAAATGCCTTCAGCGCTCTGGGGCAATCGTTAAAAGGCCTTAACTTCACTGACTTTCAATCGTTAGCCGAGCAGGCAGCGCGAGAAAATCCGTGGTTTACAAAGGATAACGTTCGCATGGCCCTGGATGGAATTGTAGAATTCCTTCAGAAGGATAAGCTTGAACAATGGACTGCTCCCTATATCATTCCAACGGAGTCAAAAAAAGTTGCCCTTGTAATGGCGGGCAATATTCCTTTGGTTGGCTTTCATGATCTGCTCTCTGTATTGATCTGCGGGCATAGCGCTCTGATAAAATTGAGCTCAAAAGATTCTGTTCTTCTGAAATATATACTTAACAAACTTTTTGAACTAGAACCCTCCTTTCGTTCGAAGGTTGAATTTGCAGAACAATTGAAAAACTTCGATGCCGTTATTGCTACAGGCAGCGATAACTCTGCTCGCTACTTCGATTATTACTTTGGCAAGTATCCCAATATCATCCGGAAGAACAGAACATCTGTAGCGATCCTGACCGGACATGAGAAAACCGAAACTTTGCATACATTAGGAATTGATGTATTCAGTTACTTCGGGTTGGGTTGTCGGAACATCTCCAAGCTATATGTTCCTGAAGGATATACTTTTGATACATTGTTCAAAAGCTGGGAGCCTTATCAACCCGTTATTCATCATCACAAGTATTGTAACAATTACGACTATCAAAAATCGATTATGCTTATAAACGGTGTTGCCTTTCTTGATAATGGTTTTGTCATGCTTCAGGAAAATTCAAAGATGGTATCACCTATCTCTGTGGTATACTACGAGTATTATAAAGACAAGAATGAGCTGACTGAAAAGCTAACCATAGCTGGTGATAAAATTCAATGTATCGTTGGTAATGGTACACCCGCCACTGTCCCTTTCGGAAAAGCACAATGCCCGGAGCTCTGGGATTATGCCGACCAGGTCAATACTCTTCAATTCCTCACATCGTTACCTTGATTAATATAGTCTCTTAAAATATACCTATAAATAGAAAGCCCCGGAACACCATGTGCTCCGGGGCTTTCTATTTCCAAGAGTAGACCTCGTTACGGTTTCGCTCCACGTAATACTTCTACCCATCCTGTGATCGGTGAACTATCCGCTACCTTCAGACGATAGTAATATATACCATCTGATACTCCTTCTGCATCCCAGTTGTTCTGATAACTGTTCGTTGAATAAACCTGTTTACCCCAACGATCGGTTATCACCAGTTTAGCATCTGCATCAGGCAGATTACGGATAAAGAATACATCGTTAGCACCATCCGCATTCGGAGTAAAGATGTTCGGTATAAAGATGTCTGTATCGAGCGGAACACGTCCAACGATCTCGATCGCACAGCCCACTGAATCCATTACCTGAACCTTGTAACGACCTGCCGGAACATTGCTATAGTTCTTCTCATATTGCAGGTTACTGTTCAACAATACTTCCTCCCAATCTGTCTGATAAGATTGTCCTGGCACAGAGGCAGAATCCAGTTCGATACGAATATCATATGGCACAAGTCCGCCTGAGAAATTCGTTACCTGCATCTTACCATTAAATATATCCGGATATGATTTGCTGGTTGTTCCAACCTGAGCGAACAGATGAGGAGCAACTTTATAATCCACCAGTTTAGAGGACAGCAAGCAGAAGGAAGCCGACTG
>NZ_DATCSD010000021.1:0-7897 GCF_036568665.1 Ohtaekwangia sp.
GCAAAACAACGGGTGGGAGCTGGGATTGACTTCGTCTTTAGTAGCGCGCACTTTCAGTTGGAATAGCGGAGTAAATGTGGCTATAAATTCCTCGAAAGTTCACTCGTTAGGAAACGGTATCAACAAACTCGTGTTTCGCGATTTGCAGGGAAGTGCGATACAGGTAGTGGCAGAGCCCGGACAGTCTATCGGAAATATATATGTATATCCCCGCAAGACAGATGAACATGGTAACTTCATCATAAACGATAAGGGATTATACATTATTGATAAAACACAATATGTAAAAGCCGGTAATATGTTGCCCAAAGTTACCGGTGGCTTTGTGAATACATTCCGGTATAAAAATATGAGCCTCGATCTGTCGATCGATTATAGCCTGGGAGGAAAGATCATTTCACCGCCATTGAAGTATGGTATGGCAGCAGGTATGTATAAGAATACACTGCAATACCGGTCTGCCGATACCGGTGGCCTTCCTTACTATATAAATGGTAATGGAACAAAAATATTGTTGCCTGATAATAATACCGGTGCGCCCGATGGAAGTACAGTATATCATGATGGCGTAGTAATAAAAGGAGTTACTACGAACGGAACTCCGAACACAACCGTGATTGATGCTGCTACTTATTACCTGAATACATTCGACTGGGGAAGTAATGCGTGGAATGAAGCCGGGGCAATCTATGATAACAGCTATATAAAAATGCGTGAAGTAGTACTGAGCTATAATCTTCCGCTGGGTGCTGCCAATAAATTACATTTTCAGAGTATACGTTTCTCGCTGATCGGGCGCAACCTGTTCTATATATGGAGAACACTGGAGAATCTGGACCCCGAGTCAACCATTGGAACGAACTGGCTTAACCAGGGAATTGATGAAGGCTCGAATGCAGCTACCAGGAGTTATGGATTTTCTGTTAATATGAGTTTCTAACAACACGATTATGATCCTGTGCAGGAGGTATTATCTGGTTTTACTTTTAATGCTGTTCACTATTGGTGCGTGTCAGCATGAACTGGATGATCGTTACCTCAACCCTGATCGCACAGCTAATGCAACCATTGATCAGTTCTTTACCGAGATGCTGAACAACAATCGGGTAAGGCCTTCGTATTGGGAAGTGAGTACATTTATAAACTGGCACATAGGAGTATATACCCAGTCCGTTGGTTATCTGAACACCGAGTCGGTATACCAGCAGAACGATGCCTATATCGGCAATCGCTGGGATGACTATTACAGACCCAGCGACAATGGTGCTGGTGTAATGGCGCAGTTTCGCGAAATAGAAAAAGCGTACGAAGCTTTATCGGCCGATGAGCAGAAAGATATGGATGTGTTTGTGCATGCCGCCCGTGTAGTACTGTATGAACAGACTGCGCAGATGGTTGACTTGTGGGGAGATATACCTTTTAGCGAGGCGGGTATGCTGAACAAAACAGGTGAAGTGGTATATCCGGCTTTTGATAAAGGTATAGATATATATAATACTATGCTTGACGGCCTGGAAGGGGCGGCCGGATATTTTTCATCCGCTACTTTATCAACGGTATCAAAAGCACTCTTCTCCAAACAGGATATACTTCTGGCAGGTAACCTCAAGCAATGGCAGCGCTATACCAATTCGCTGCGCCTGCGTTTGTTGATGCGTATTTCGTATGCAGATGAAGCCCGCGCTAAGCAGGAGGTACAGACGATGCTGAATGATCCTGCAACGTATCCGCTACTGGGCGATGCCGATGCACGATATATCCCGACAGAAGACGATGTATTGTTACAGCCGCTCACCAATTATACCGATGATCTGCATGCGGCCTTTACCGACTGGACTAATTACCCGGCACCGTATTTTATGCTGGAGCAGGTATTGAAGCCATGGAATGATCCGCGCATTCCTGTGCTGTTTGATAAGTACGGCCAAACGATAAACGGTGAGTTTATTCCCAATAAGGAATACAACGGCATGCCTACTAACGAATCGCTGATTGAGCAGCAGTTGGGTTTGCAGAGTTATGCCATTATCGATTCTGCTACTTTTTTATATAACTCAAAATTACCCGGTGTTGTGATGACTACATCAGAAGTAGGCTTTCTGAGAGCAGAAGCATTTGAGCGGTGGGGTGGTGGTGATGCACGGGAGGCCTATACGCAGGCAGTAAGAAATTCCATTGATTTCTATTATTACCTCAACAATGTAAATCAATCGTCCGGTAAATTATTAGCGCCTCCTGCGGAAGACGAGAAGGATATATTTATAGCGCAGACGGTATCGCCATTATATACCGGAACACAGGAAGAAAAACTCGCAACTATATGGACACAGAAGTGGTTGCATTTTGGATTTCTGCAGGCTGTGCAAAGCTGGGCTGAAGTAAGACGAACCGGATATCCGCAATTGGACTTCTATCCCTCACCGCTTTCGGGTTATGAATTACCACCTACCAGATTGCAATATCCGGCCAGCGAAAAAACGTTTAACAGTAATTATAGTGGCGTTGCGGCTACAGACACACGGGATGGGAGAATCTTCTGGGATATACACTAATCGTAATTATATACCCCTAATAGAATATAACTATTTCTGTCAGGAGATTTTGTCTGAACACGTTGTCTTAAAAATAATATTTCAATTGTGCACTCGTCCAAATGTGATTTAACGGAGTGTGTTCGGTGTGTTAAAATTTTTTTCTGAAAAGGGCGATTAGATTTTCGGTGGTTCTCCGTTTAGGACGAAACCACCAGCATGAAGCATCGCTACGCTAATTCGTTTTTCCCTCGCCTATATATAGTGTTGCCGCGCTTGCACAGCGTGTGCATTTTTTTTACAACGATCTGTCATTCAGTAGTAATGGCGTTGTTGTCGGTGCGTATAGTCTTTTTTGCTCACATCCCCCTCGTGCCCGCTGTCAGCAGGGTAAATCAGAAGTCTTCTTTGCATCCTTTTAATTTTAATAATAATAACCTATGATGAAACATCTACGAAAAAAGGTAAGGCCTGTAATGGCTTTTATCTTCTGCTTTTGCTTTGCGTATGCCGCGCGAAGTCAGAATGCAACGATCAGTGGTACGGTAACTTCCAAAAGTGATGGCTCCGCGTTGCCTGGCGTGAGCGTATTGGTAAAGGGCTCAACAGTAGGAACAACAACGGATGCAGATGGTAAATATACTATCAAGGCAGGTGGTTCATCAACGCTGGTTTTTTCATTTATAGGCTATGCTTCTCAGGAAGTACCGGCTGGTAATCAAAGCGAAGTGAACGTTGTGATGATAGAAGATGCTGCACAGCTTGGTGAAGTGGTGGTTACTGCTTTTGGTTTGGAGCGGGATAAGAAAGCAATAACCTATTCAGCACAGAAAATCTCAACGGATGAATTTGCAGAAGCACGCTCGCTGAACGTGGCAAACTCACTGTCAGGAAAGGTAGCAGGTCTTAGCTTCTCAACAACTGGAAACGGTGTGGGTAGCTCCTCAAGAATTACGCTTCGAGGTAACCGTTCATTGACCGGAAACAACCAGCCGCTTTTCGTTATTGATGGTGTGCCGATGGATAACAACGTGGCCTCAACGCCAGCAACAGATATAGGGGGAACTACCAGCTTTAATGGTATATCCAGTATCAACCCGGAAGACATTGCTTCTATCTCCGTATTGAAAGGTCCATCCGCAGCAGCGCTCTATGGAACACGCGCAAGCAATGGGGTTATCATTATCACAACTAAAAAAGGTGCGGCAGGACAGAAAACCAATATATCAGTTTCTTCAAATCTGATGTTCTCCAAGGCGTATAACATGCTCAATCTTCAAAACAAATACGGGCAAGGTAATGGCGGAGTGTATGATCCTACATCCCGAAACAGTTGGGGACCTGAGATGACTGGTCAGGAAGTAGCAGCATGGCAACTTTCATTTAATCCTAATTACTCAGGGCCGGCAACCTATGCACTTACTCCACAGCCAAACAATGGCATGGACTTTTTCAGAACAGGGTATAACTGGGCCAAGACCGTTTCTGCATCCATGGGAAGTCAAACTACCCAGGCATATTTTTCCTATACCAATACCAATTCACAAGGTATAGTACCTGGAAACAAACTGAACAGACATAACCTGAACTTGCGAATTACCAGTGACCTTAGCAATAAGCTGAAACTGGATGTAAAGACAAACTATATCTATCAGGAAATCGACAATGCACTGAATACGGGTGAGGGATCAGTTGGTGAGGGTGTTTATACCATGCCAAGAAGTATGCAGTATAGCCAATACAAGCAATATCAGTATATAGATCCTGCAGGACAGATTCAGTATAACTGGCCTAATCCAAACGCTGTAAATGGAGTAATGGAAAATCCAGCGTGGCTTGCACACCGAAACCTGAGAACAGACGAGCAAAGCAGGTTCCTCGGATTTGCATCATTGAAGTATAATTTTACCGATGAACTTAGCTTACAGGTACGCTCAGGATTAGATCAGTCAGCGATTTCAACAGACGTTTCAAAGTATGCTTCGACTTCAGTAATTGCTAATGATTTCGGAAGCTATTCGCAATCAAGAGGAACTACGCGTGAGTTGAACTCAGACTTCCTGTTGGCTTACAACAAGAAGTTTGGAGATTTATCGGTTAATGTAAGCGCGGGTGGTAACTCCCTGATGCAAAAACGATCTACTCTAAGTGCGGGTGGTACGCTCAGTAAGAGAAACTTCTTTGCGATCAGCAACCTGACTACGAACACGCCAACTTCCGATTATTATGAAAAGAGAATCAACTCATTCTATGGTTTCACGCAGTTAGGTTACAAAGATGTTTTGTTCCTGGATGTTACCGCGCGTAATGACTGGTCTTCAGCTCTGCCTGCGAACAACCGATCTTACTTCTATCCATCGGTAGGTCTCTCTGGTGTATTGACGGATATGTTTAACGTAGAGTCCGGAGTACTGACTTATTTGAAAGTAAGAGCTTCACATGCTTCTGTGGGTAACGACACAGATCCTTATAGATTAAGTCAACAACTTCTTTACTATGGAGCCGATGGTGGTATTGTACAATCATCAACCGTGCTCAATAACCCGAACCTTAAACCGGAAATTTCCAAATCAAATGAGGTGGGGGTAGATGCAAGATTTTTCAATAACCGAATCGGCTTGGATGTTACCTTGTATCAAACCAAAACTGATAACCAGATCTTTACTATAAATGTACCGGAAACTTCCGGGTATGCTACCCAGGTAGTAAACGGAGGTACCATTCAGAACAAAGGGATCGAAGTAGTACTGAATGCTGGTATTCTCGAAGCGGGTGATTTCAAATGGGATGCAACCGTCAATTTCTCTAGCTACAGAACGAAAGTACTTAGCATCATGGAAGGTCGTGATGAACTGTCAGTCGCAACCGGAAATGAACGATTGGCCCAGATGTTTATTAAAAAAGGAGGAGGCTATGGAGATCTATATATCAGAGGTTTTAATCGCACTACCGATGGAAAAGTCTTGGTAGATGGAACCACAGGTTTGCCGGAATTTACTTCAGGCTTTGATATCAAAGCAGGTAACTTCAATCCAAGCTGGCTGGGCGGTATACAAAACAAACTGTCATATAAAGCCTTTTCTCTTAGCTTCCTGATCGATGCCAGAGTCGGAGGTAAAGTAATTTCCTATACTCAGGCAAAACTGGCTGGTACCGGAGCAAGCGACATCACACTTAACGGACGAACAACAGATGGTTTTGTAGTAAATGGCGTTGTTGCTACTCGCGATGCTGACGGAAACATCACGTCTACTACACCAAATACAAAGTCTATTACTGCAGAAAGTTATTGGACACAGGTAGCAAGTCGTGATCCAAGATCTGCTGAAGATTTTGTGTTCAGTGCAACCAACGTCCGCCTGAGAGAATTGGTACTCGGGTATTCGTTGCCAAAGAAACTTTTAGGAGATGGTCCATTCACAGCAGTGAACTTCTCGATTGTTGGAAGAAACCTGTTCTTCATCGTGAACAAGGCTAAATACTTTGATCCTGAACAAGGCGTAGGGGTAGGAAACCTTCAGGGTATTGAGTCATTCAACATTCCTACTACCAGAGACATCGGGTTTAATGTGAAAGTAAATTTTTAAAAGAAAGTCGTGATGAAAAAATATAGTATAAAATATATCACACTGACCATTCTGATATTGTCGGTGAGTTGTACCGGGGACTTTGATAATATTAACACCAATCCTAATACCCTTACAACAGATCAACTGGATGCGACCATGGCAGGTCCATCATTTGCCAATGCTTTATACAAAGGAATTGGTAATGCTTCATGGGCTGTTCCGGGAGATGACTATGGTACTTATGGATTAAGTACGATGCTCCATTCAATGGTTTTCTCTCACTATTTTTCTTGTGGTCCAACAAGTTGGCAAACAGAAAGAAATGGTATCAATGACGGATGGAGAGCCCGCGGATGGACGAGGTTTTATACTCTTGCTGTACCTTCTCTGAGAAACGCCTATACGGCATCAGAAGGAAATGCAGAAGCTTTAGCCATTCTTGATATTTGGAAAGTTTTTATGTTCCATAGATTTACTGATTCCTGGGGAGCTGTGCCATATTCACAAGCAGGGATTGGCGGTGCATCGATAGCGTATGATTCTCAGGAGTCCATGTACGATGACTTTTTCAAATTGCTGGATGCGGCAAACACTACGTTGAGCGCTTCTTCAGAAACTACCGTAGGTATATTTGGAAGCTTCGACAGAGTATATGGCGGCAATATTGAAAAGTGGAGAAGATTTGGTAATTCACTCAGGCTGCGCCTCGCATTAAGAATATCCGATGTGAATGCTTCTAAAGCCAAGACTCAGGCTGAAGCTGCTGTAGCTGCAGGTGTTATCGAGTCTAATGATGGAAGTGCTTATTTTGCTACGAGCGCGAATGCATACAATGACTTTGTAGATGTAGCTCGTTACTGGGGATTTTATATGTCGGCCGATATGGAAAGCATCCTGAAAGGATACAATGACCCCAGGCTTTCAATATGGTTTGCGGCCAATGCAGATGGCAACTTCATAGGTCAGCCAAACGGTGGTGGAACGGTAAGAAACTGGAACACTGCTACTTTAAGTCAAACGAATCAAACTACCACATTCGGAGATCCTAATACAAAGCCAATCGAAATCATGATGGCATCTGAGACTTACTTCAATCTTGCAGAAGGTGTTCTGAACGGTTGGAGTATGGGTGGTGGAACAGCACAGGCTAATTACGAAAAAGGTATCCGCTTGTCTCTGCAGCAATGGGGAGTTACCGATGCAAATGAAATCGATACATATATAGCTGGAACTACCGATGCAACAGAACCGACTTTGGTGAGTGAGTATGCAGCTGTCGGACTTAGCACCACTCCTCCGGTTGATGTGCCTGTATCATGGGCAGGTACTGAGAGTGAACAAAGAAAGCAGATAGCAGTGCAGAAGTACCTTGGACTTTTCCCTGAGTCATGGGAAACGTGGTCTGACCTGAGAAGAACAGATGCTAACATCTTGTATCCTCTATTGCAAACAGAAAATGCTGCTGTTGGAAGAGGAGTTATGAAAAGACTCACGTATGTGCCGAATGAATACAGTACGAATACAAACGCTGTTGACGCAGCCGTAAGTACTATAGCAGGAGGACAGGATTTAGGCAGCGCAAAAGTTTGGTGGGATACTGAGTAACCGTTGGTAGATAAATTGTAAAAGGATAATAAAAGGATAATAAAAGAGGAGTACATATATGTATTCCTCTTTTTATTGGGAGGCAGTTGATATTTACCTATAGATTATGCCGGGTATAGTAAAAACAGAGATATACTATAGCCTTAAAATAATAGAGCATGGGCTATACTTTACAGGTATAGGCTTCGTTAA
>NZ_DATCSD010000022.1:0-7083 GCF_036568665.1 Ohtaekwangia sp.
GGACCATCCAGTTGAATCAATACGTTGTCGATTTCCAGACCCGTGAGTGCTGCCAGCGTATGCTCGATCGTGCTCACCTTGGCACCGCTCTGTTCAATGGTAGTACCACGCGATACATCCGTAACATTGTCGCAGTCAGCATCAATGATCGGTGAACCCGGTAAATCAATACGTTGGAATTTTATTCCGTGATTAGGTTTGGCGGGCAAAAAAGTCATGTTCGTCTGAACACCCGTATGTAAACCAACCCCCGAAAGGGTCACAGACTTTTGAATTGTTTGCTGTTTTATATTAAGCATGATCTGGAAAAGTGGGCAAAGTTAATTCCATTCTCCAGATAATCCAATTCCATATCAGGATTAGCTCAGTCCGGATAAAATCAGGAAGAGAATCCCTTACGATAATGCTTGAAATGTGTCCAAAAAGGTTACGATTCTACTTTGGTGAGAATTTTTTTCTCCAACTCTCGCAGACGCTCGTTGAGATCCGGTAACTTTTTGAATACTGCGTACGACTTGAAATAGTCTTTCACATCAAAAGCAGGAGACCCGATAAGTTTCAATCCTTCTTCCTTAATTGATTTTGAAATGCCCGACTGTGCCCCCAGACTTGTATTGTTGGCAATCGTTAAGTGTCCGGCAAGTCCAACCTGTCCCGCGAACAAACAATTCTCACCAACCTTGGTTGAGCCGGATATCCCCGTCTGTGCAGCGATCACGGTGTTCTTGCCAACCTCTACGTTATGCGCAATCTGAATCAGGTTATCGAGCTTAACTCCCTGGCGGATAATAGTAGAATCGCCAAACAAGGTTGCGCAGTCGATCACCGTATTTCCTCCAACAGTCACATTATCTTCCAGTATTACATTACCCAATTGCGGAATGGTTTTATAGGTGCCATCTTCCTGCGGAGCAAAACCGAAACCATCGCTGCCAATCACAGCGCCCGAGTGGAGCACGCAATTGCTGCCGATGCGTGTATCGGCATATATCTTTACTCCGGCATGTAGTATAGAATTATCTCCGATCACAACATTATCGCCTACAAATGCCTGTGGATGTATCTTTACATTGTCACCGATCTTTACATTGTTGCCGATATAAGAGAAGGCTCCGCGGTATATATTTTTACCAACGACAGAGTTCTCGCCTATATAGCTTGGCTGTTCTATACCGCTTTTCTGGAAGTTGATCATTTTATGATACTCTTCGAGCAATGCTGTAAAGCTGCTATACGGATCATCTACTAATATCAAATTGGTGTTTATCTCCCTGCGGGGAACAAAATCTTTCTTAACAATTACGACTGATGCCTGGGTGGTATAGATATACTGCTCGTATTTAGGATTGGATAGAAAAGCCAACTGTCCCTTCTTCGCGTCCTGGATCTTGGCAAGCATATTTATCTTCTCATTGCCGTCTCCCTGCACTGAACCGCCCAGCATGGCTGCTATTTGACTAATGGTAAATTCCATGTGTTCCGTTATTGTTAGTGGTGGTGTTTATCCGTTTTTCATTATCCGTTTTTGTTCAGCAGATTGAATGATCAAAAAACTTTCTGTGCAAACAATTAACGGTTAACAGGTAGCGGATAACGAATCTCACAAAGATACATTTTTGGGCCAGCAGAGATAGTTTTTTTTGACGATTTTGCTGATCGCGGTAATGTTCGGTAGATCAGAAGCACGCGCAATGTCCAGCAGCTCACCACTCTTCATCAGTATATTGATCTGTTGTCCTTCCGCATACGCTTCATTGGTAACGGTGCCGTAAGAGTATAGATAGGAAGTTTCGGCACGCAGCGTTTTATACTCTTGCGCAATAGCTTCGCGAATTTTTTCTATAGTATCTTTTCGTATAGGGTCGTTGCTCAGGCGCACCTGGAAAAGATTACGGGTAAGTAACATTTCCGAGAGCATCGAAAGAATTTCATCAGGATGATCGCGCCAGCATTTCATCGCTCCCCAGATGTCGCTGTCATCCAGTTTTCCGAATGACTGTAACAGCAACGGGTCGTTCTGAAAGTCTGCCAATGTATAGTCGCGTTGCAAAAAAGATGTAAGCGATTTACTCGCATCCAACGTTTCTCCGGCACGCATCAGTGTCTGTGCTCTGCGAATGGTATTTACCAGCATGCGCTCCGAGCTAACCGATACTTTGTGCAGATATACCTGCCAGTACATAAACCTTCTGGCATTTAAAAAATTCTCGATGTTCAGAATACCTTTCTCTTCTACCACCAGTTGTTCCTGGTGAATGCGCAGCATCGCGATGATCCGCTCAACACCAATGTTACCTTCATGCACACCGGTAAAAAAACAATCGCGCTTCAGGTAATCCAGACGATCTATATCCAACTGGCTTGATACAAGCTGATGAAAGAATTTTCGCTCATAGCTGTTTCTAAAAATCTTCATTGCCAGGTCTAATGCTCCGCTAAATTTCTCGTTGAGATTTTCCATGAACAGGTAGGAGAGACTCTCATGTTTTACACCGGGCAGCAAAGTATATTCCAGTGCATGCGAGAACGGCCCGTGGCCCATGTCGTGCAACAGTACCGCTACCTGTGCAGCTTCATATTCTTCGGCAGAAATTTCCGCACCTTTCAAACGCAGCGTGTCCAATACTTTTCCCATCAGGTGCATGGCACCCAGGGCATGTTGAAAGCGCGAGTGATGTGCTGCAGGGTATACAAACTCCGTCAGGCCCAATTGTTTTATATGTCGAAGCCGTTGAAAGTATGGATGCGAAATGAGGTCGAAGATAAGTTCGCTGGGTATCGTAATAAATCCGTATACCGGGTCGTTGATAATTTTTTTCTTGTTCATGTAGTGTATTATACGGTATCTGTTAACGGTTACCGGGTAGCGACACCTTCCTTGGGTGTTTGAAAAAAACATGCTACGATTAACGATTAACGGACAACCAGTAACAGTATAATCCGTAACTTCCGAAAAAATTCAGATCATGCAAAGATATAGCATTTTGTGGGCGGACGATGAGATTGATTTGTTGAAACCACACATCCTTTTCCTGGAGCAGCGCGGGTATGATATAACACCGGTAAACAATGCTTCGGATGCCGTGGAGTTAAGTGATGAGAAACACTTTGATGTTGTATTTCTCGATGAACACATGCCCGGTATGTCGGGGCTGGAAGCGTTGAGTATAATAAAAACGAATAAGCCGAACCTTCCGGTGGTGATGATCACCAAGAACGAAGAGGAGCATATTATGGAAGAAGCGATCGGTTCCAAGATAGCCGATTACCTCATTAAGCCACTGAATCCAAGTCAGATTTTACTTTCGGTAAAAAAGATACTCGACAATAAACGTCTCGTAATAGAGAAGACGAACCTCAACTATCAGCAGGAGTTTCGTAAGATCAGCATGGCGTTTATGGATGATATGAACCACGAGCAGTGGGCAGATATATACAAGAAGCTTGTGCACTGGGAACTGCAGATGGATCAGCCCGACAATGAAGAGATGGGCGATGTATTGGACATGCAGAAGACAGAAGCGAATGCCAACTTTTCGAAATTCATTACCCGTAACTATGAGTCGTGGCTGAATAATCCGAATGCTGATAAGCCACTGCTATCGCACCAGTTAATGAAGCGAAAGGTATTTCCGGAACTGGCCGCGCGCAAGCCGGTGTTTATGGTGCTGATCGATAACCTGCGCGTTGATCAATGGAAAGTAATTGAGCCGATCATTGCCGAGTACTTCAATGTAGACAAAGAAGAAACATACTATTCTATACTGCCAACGACTACGGCATACGCACGCAATGCTATATTTTCAGGACAGCTTCCTTCGGAGATGGCCAAGACCAATCCCGACTTGTGGGTAGGTGAAGATGAAGAAGAGGGTAAGAATAATTTTGAAGAAGAATTTCTGGCCAAGCAGTTGAGACGGAATAATCTCAACATCAAGATGTCGTATCACAAGATCAAGAACATGGAAGAGGGCAGAAGCCTGGCGGATACGGTGAACAATCTTTTTCAGAATGATCTGAATGTGATCGTCTATAACTTTGTGGATATGCTCTCGCATGCGCGCACCGATATGGCGATGATCCGCGAACTGGCACCCGATGAGTCAGCTTATCGCTCCATTACCCGCTCGTGGTTTTTGCATTCACCGCTGCTGGATATACTCAAGAAGATATCCGAGAAAGATGTGAAAGTGGTGATCACTACCGACCATGGCACCATCCGCGTAAAGCGTGCCTTCAAGATCATTGGCGACCGGAATGTAAATACCAACCTGCGCTATAAACAGGGCAAGAACCTCGGCTTTGAAGGTGATAAAGTGATGCACGTTACCAAGCCTGAAAAATTATTTTTACCCAAGCCGAATGTTTCAACCTCCTATGTATTTGCCACGGAAGACCAGTTTTTCGCCTATCCGAACAACTTTAATTACTACGTTAACTTTTACAACGACACCTTTCAGCATGGTGGTATAAGCCTGGAAGAGATGATCATTCCTATAATTTTCTTAACTTCGAAGAATGTGTCATGATCAAAGACGGAATGGTTTACCGAAAGGTAAGCCTTGATGAACTGGATGAACTGGCACCGGAGCTGGTAAAAACACTTTCCGGTATACCTGCCTGGTTGTTGTATGGTGAGATGGGAGCAGGGAAGACCACTTTGATCAGGTCCATTTGCAAAGCACTACAGGTTGCAGATGTGATAAGCAGTCCTACCTTTTCGATCGTAAATGAGTACGAGACAGAGGGAGGGGACAAAGTATATCACTTTGATTTTTACAGGATAAAAAACGAAGCGGAAGCATGGGATATAGGAACGGAAGAATATTTTTATTCTGGAAATCGTTGCCTGGTGGAGTGGCCCGAAAAGATACCTTCTCTGATACCAGCAGAACATGCTGCCATTGCAATAACCATCGAAGACAATACACTACGAACTATAGCCATTTCTGTTCATGACGGAAAAGAAGAAAACCGGATTTGAGGCGTTAGCCAAAACCAGTCTGGTAACGCAGGAGCAAATGCTCGAAGTGCGGAAACGCAGACATACATTTTTTATAGGATTACCGCGGGAGATATCGCTGCAGGAGAACCGGATCAGTTTAACGCCCGATGCTGTTGCTTTACTGGTAAACAACGGCCACGATGTGTGGGTAGAAACGAAAGCCGGTATAGGCTCTAAATTTTCGGACAAAGCGTATAGCGATGCCGGTGCAAAGATCGTGTACTCGCCACAGGAAGTATACCAGGCCGATGTGATCCTGAAGATCGAGCCACCCACGATGGAAGAGATCGAACTGATGCACTCGGGGCAAACGCTTATCTCTGCATTACAACTCGGCCACCTGAAAGTAGAATGCCTGCAGGCGTTGCTGAAGAAAAAAGTAACAGCGCTGGCGTACGAATTCATTGAAGATAAAGTAGGAGGTATGCCAATCATTCGCGCGATGAGCGAGATTGCCGGCAGCACGGTAATGCTTATTGCCTCTGAATATTTAAGCACTGCCAACAACGGTAAAGGAATTATACTCGGTGGTATAACCGGTGTGCCACCCACGAAAGTAGTAATTATAGGGGCTGGTACAGTAGCCGAGTATGCCGCGCGTGCAGCCCTGGGGTTGGGTGCCGATGTACAGATATTCGATAACCACATTTATAAACTCCGCAGGATAAAGCACCTGCTGGGAATGCAGGTATATACTTCTACCATCGATACCATTACGCTGAGCGATACCCTTAAAACAGCCGATGTTGTGATCGGGGCACTGCGTGCCGAGAAAGGAAAAGCGCGTCACGTAATTACCGAAGAGATGGTAACGCAGATGAAGCAGGACTCCCTGATCATCGACCTGAGTATAGATCAGGGCGGATGTGTGGAGACCTCCGAGATCACGAACCTGAGCCGACCGGTTTTCCGCAAGCATGATGTTATTCATTATTGCGTACCCAACGTAGCATCGCGCGTAGCACACACCGCTACCAATGCGCTCAGCAATATATTTACGCCAACCATTCTGCGCGCAGCCGAAGAAGGCGGAGTAGAAGCCATGATCTTCTCGCACAAGTGGTTTATGAAAGGTGTATATACCTATAAAGGCGGACTCACCAACGAATACGTAGCCCGCAAATTCGGCCTGAAGTATAAGAACATAGAGCTTCTGATGGCGGCAAGATTTTAGTTGTGTTGAGGTGTTCATGTATTGAAGTGTTGATGATGTCCACCAACCCGAACACATCAACACCCCAATACATCAACACATTCTTCATAAACACGTATCTTGGGTGATTGACTCCCTGTAAAACCGGCAGTAAATTCCGTTGTGGAAAGTAAATCTTGCTCAGGTATATATGCTGCGCTGGTGTTTTGTTTTTCTGTTGATCGCTATAGGAACGAGAGGGCAGGCACAGTCTGTGGTGCCTCCGAATATACGTGCGGGTAATACAATTGATAAGCTTACGGATATGCGCGGACTGGAAACCGGAGAGATGCTCTTTGGTATACCGCTTGCGCCTGGTAAAATTATAGGCGATACTTATCTCGATACTCGTTGGAAGATCGGCTCGATTATGCTCTATGAAAAAGATAAAGTAGTGGAGCGCTACCCGATACGCTACGATATACATGCCAACGAACTGGATATACAGGTTGGACAGAATATAAAAGTACTTTCAGGAAATAAGATCAGAAGTTTTTCGTGGATTGATTCTGCAGCCACCGAGCCGGTATATTTCATTAACGCGCGCGATTTTGTAAATGAAGAAGGTGTAAAGTTTACCGGTTTCTTTTGTGTGCTGGTAGACGGTCCGTTGCCTTTACTGTGCAAGACAGAGCTTGTAGTGCGCAAGGCTGACTATAACGAGCAGCTAAACGTAGGCCGCAAGGACGATACTATTCTAAAGAAAGAACATTACTATTATTTACAGGCCGGCAAAGCGATAGAGATGCCATCGCGAAAGAAACTACCCGCTATATTTACCAGCCACGCAAGTGAAGTGGAGAAATATATAAAAGACAATCACATAGGTGCTTCACGTGAGCACGATCTCGTGTTGGTGTTTAATTACTATAAAACGCTTGTCAAG
>NZ_DATCSD010000023.1:0-5660 GCF_036568665.1 Ohtaekwangia sp.
GGTTCAAAAGTAAATCCGCTGGACAACGAGATCGTCAGCAAGATCCAGTAAATCAGGTATAAAATAGTTCGCGCATTTTATGTCGCGAAGAGTTTGAAAGTATACTTTTGTGTCAGCATGAATACGAAAGTCTGGCTTCAAGCATTCCGGTTACGCACACTTCCGCTGGCGCTGTCATGTATAGCGATGGGCGGATTTCTCGCTTCTGCTGCAGGAGCATTTCAATGGAATATTTTCCTGCTGTGCGTTTCCACTACTATATTTCTTCAGATACTCTCCAACCTAGCCAACGATTATGGCGACTCCGTGCATGGTGCCGATAGTACAGATCGTAAAGGTCCATCGCGTGCTGTGCAAAGTGGTGCGATCTCCGCACAACAGATGCGCAATGCGGTAATCATTTTTGTATTACTATGCCTGGCCAGCGGTATCGCGTTACTGTTTGTTTCGTTTGGTATAGACTGGAATGCTATTCTGTTCTTTTTTGGATTAGGTATACTCAGCATACTGGCCGCCATTGCCTATACCGTAGGCCGCAAGCCTTACGGATATATAGGGCTGGGTGATTTTTCGGTGCTTATATTTTTTGGTTTAGTAGGCGTGATGGGCTCGTACTATCTTTTTACGAAAGAGATCACCTGGTATCAGTTACTGCCTGCATTGAGCTGCGGTTTGTTTTCTATAGCGGTGCTTAACATCAACAACATTCGCGATATAGAGTCTGATCTGAAAGCCGGAAAATTTTCGATACCTGTTCGTATCGGCCGCGATAAAGCTATTGTATATCACTGGTTCCTGCTCACAAGCGGATTGGCCAGTGCTGCCTTGTATTGTATACTTACCTATACTACACTGTGGCAATTTCTGTTTATAGCCAGTGTGCCGCTGTTTATAAAAAATGGTATGGCCGTAAGCAGCAAGCCTTCGCATGAGCTTGATCCGTATCTGAAACAAATGGCGCTGTCTACGTTGCTGTTTGTGTTGTTGTTTGGTATTGGCCAGATATTGCGTTAAGCATTTCAAAGAAACTATTTTAAACCTATCGCAGGTATCGTGTGTCTAATGGGTGGAACGATAATTTACCATTGTTCCTGTCGTTCTATATCCAAAGCCCAGACGCATGAAATACCTTGTTGCCAGTATAATGATAGCGATGGCATGCTGGTCGTGTCATCCCGAGCCGGAAGCGTACGATCTGCTCGATCAAATGGTGGTTTCTACCAACTACGATACTACGGCTGTATTCAGTTCTTATCGCACCTATTCATTGCCAACCGATACGATCGGGTATATATCTGATACTGATCGGAACGATACCATTCGTACATCGCCCCAGTATAATCTTCCGCGCGGAGTATTAAAGGCGGTGGAAGCCAACATGAACAAGTATGGATATGAGCGCCTGCCGCAGGGACAATCGGCCGATATAGGTGTAAATGTATATGCGGTAAAGAACCTGAATCTTTTTCAACAGGTAATCTATCCTAATTATTACTACTCGGGTTATTACGGCTATGGTGGTTATAACTACTATCCGTATGTGCAGACGTATGCCTTTAACACCGGGTCGCTGGTAGTAGAGTTTGTTGATCTGAAAAATGCAGCCGCTAACAGTAAGTATAAAGTAATCTGGAACGCCTATATGGGCGATCTGTTCAACACCGCACGCGATGAAACAGAAGAGTCAGTCGATGCCGTGAACCAGGCATTTGATCAGTCGCCATACTTAAAATTACCGTAAGCCATGAAGTACCTGTTCAGTATATATTTCCTGTTTGTGGCGCACGTATTATGCGCACAAAACAATTACTTCTATATCAACCTCGATGTCAATCAACCTTTGTCGGGCAATAGCTGGATCGGCAACAATTCCAGCGCTAAAGGGGCGCGTATAGGTTACCGGGCGTTCATCAACGAAGGCGATCGGTTTTCGCTGGGTGTTGATTTCAATTTTACATCCTATAACCGGTATCATCCCACGGAAGTATTTCAGAATCCGGGAGGTGCGACCAGCACCGACTACTATAATTATCTATACCAGTACGGCCTTACGGTTAGCGGCCAGTATTATTTTCCAGTGGGTAATGGCGAACATTTCTTTCCGTATGTGGGCCTGGGTGTAGGGGGCAACCATCACGAATATACCCAGTACTATAATATTTACTCGGACATTGATAAGAAGTGGGGATTTCTGGCGCGGCCGGAAGCAGGTATTGTGATCAGGTTTGTGAAGAATCGCTCGATTGGAGCGCTGGCCGCTTTGCATTATGACTATACCACCAACAAGAGCGAAAAATTTAACGTGAGCAGTTTTTCGTCAGTCGGGTTTCAGATAGGGCTCGTATTTATGAACCGATATTGAGGCCGCGCCTCAATTTACTTGCCAGAGATACACTTTATTCACATTCATTCTTCCACCGAAAAAATCTCGGGTTATCTTTGCACCCATGCCGCAACAGATACTGATTTTAGATTTCGGTTCACAGTATACCCAGTTGATTGCCCGCAGGGTTCGTGAGCTCAATGTTTATTGTGAAATCCATCCATTTAACAAGATTCCTGCGATTACGCCCGATATTAAAGGTGTGATTCTCTCCGGAAGTCCGTGTTCCGTACGCGACCAGGGTTCTCCCGATGTGGATATCGAGCAGTTTGGCAAGCTCCCGGTGTTGGGTGTTTGTTATGGTGCGCAGCTTATTGCGCATAAAAGCGGTGGCCAGGTGCTTCCGTCTCACGCACGCGAATATGGTCGCGCCAAGCTTACCACGGTAGATCATCATAACGCATTGCTGAAAGAGATCGCCATCGATGGACAAGTCTGGATGTCGCATGCCGATACCATTGCTTCGGTGCCCGACAGCTTCGAGATCATTGCGGGTACCCCCTCCGTTAAGGTAGCGGCTTATCGCATAAAAGGAAAAGATATATATGGTATACAGTTTCACCCCGAAGTAACGCACACCATTCAAGGTAAAGAGTTGCTCCGGAATTTTGTGGTGCATATCTGTAACTGCCAGCAGGATTGGACTCCCGATCAATTTGTAGAAACCTCTGTTGAAAGTCTCAAGGCAAAGCTGGGCAACGATAAAGTAGTAATGGCGCTTTCGGGTGGTGTTGATTCAACGGTGGCGGCAATACTTATCCATAAAGCTATCGGCAAAAATCTGCATTGCATTTTTGTTGATAACGGGTTACTGCGCAAGAATGAATTTGAACAAGTGCTTGACTCTTACAAGCACATGGGTTTAAACATAAAAGGTGTAGATGCAAAAGATAAATTCTATACTGCGCTGAGTGGTCTTACCGATCCGGAAGCAAAGCGTAAAGCTATAGGCAAAACCTTTATCGATGTGTTTGATGAAGAATCACATCTTATCAGTGATGTGAAATGGCTGGGGCAGGGCACGATCTATCCGGATATTATTGAATCTGTTTCTGTAAAAGGTCCTTCTGTTACTATCAAGTCGCACCACAATGTGGGAGGCTTGCCGGCAAAAATGAAACTCAAAGTGATTGAACCGCTCAATACGTTATTCAAAGACGAAGTACGCGTTGTGGGTAAGACATTAGGTATAGATCCTGCTATATTGGGTCGTCATCCGTTCCCGGGTCCGGGGCTGGGTATTCGTATACTCGGTGATATTACAGCCGATAAGGTTCGTATACTGCAAGAGGTAGACAGCATCTTTATCGGTGGACTGCGCGAGCATGGTTTGTATGATAAAGTGTGGCAGGCAGGCGCTATGTTATTGCCGGTACAATCCGTAGGAGTAATGGGCGATGAAAGAACCTATGAACGTGTTGTGGCACTTCGTGCTGTTACGAGTACAGATGGTATGACTGCCGACTGGGCACATCTGCCGTACGAGTTTCTGGCGAATGTTTCCAGCGATATTATCAATAAAGTAAAAGGTGTAAACCGCGTGGTATACGACATCAGTTCGAAACCTCCGGCTACGATCGAGTGGGAGTAATGCATTGGAATGCCGGCAGGGTATATATATACCTATACCGGCACGCTGATCCACCACGGCAACATGTAAATTTCAGAGCATAGCATGATCAACAGAAAATTAATCGTTTGTCTGTCGTTTTTAATCCCCGTAACAACACTGGCCCAGGTTGTTGATTACAACAAGCAATTCTTCAACGCCAAACAGCTTTTCCGTGAGGGAAGATATAACCTGGCGATGGAGAGCTTTAAACCACTGATACCCTATGCGCAGGGGAACCAGTTTTCCGAATACGCTTCATTCTATTATGCGCTTGCAGCACACAACCAGGGGTATATGGCTGTATCGAAAGATATGTTCAACCAGTTGAAGTCGCTGCATCCTACATGGGACAAGATTGATGATGTGAACTTCTGGCTTGGCAAGATATACCTCGATGGTAAAGATTACTTCCAGGGATTAAAGTTGCTGGGTGCGATACAGGATAAGAAGATGAGCCGCGAAGTCGATGCGCTCAAAACAAAAGCATTAAGCAATGTTACGGATATAGAAACGCTGAAGATGATGCGTGAAGAATATCCGAAAGACGAAGTGGTGGGTAAAGCACTGGTGAATGCATTGGCAAAAGACATGGCCAACATTGAGAGCCGCACGTTGCTGGAGTCGCTTATCAACCAGTATAATTTAAAGAAGACCGATTACTTTCCGGAAACACCCAAGTCGATTCATAAAGATACCTATGCAGTGGGCGTAATGCTTCCGTTTATGGTAAATACACTTGATCCTACACCGGGCCGCAAGCGCAACCAGATTGTACTGGACTTCTATCAGGGTATGCAGCTCGCAGCCGATACACTGGCGGAGCAAAGTATAAAGATCAGTCTGCGTGCGTACGATACAGAACGGAACGTTGAAAAGATCAAGACCCTACTGAAGACGGATGAGTTGAAGAGTATAGATCTGCTGGTAGGACCATTCTTCCCGGAGGAGAATAAACCGGTTCAGGATTTTTCGCTGGCGAATAGAGTAAATGTATTCAATCCATTCTCGAACAACAGTGATGTAGTAGGTATAAATCCATATGCGTTTTTATATCAGCCGTCTGTAGAAACGATGGGTAAAAAATCCGGAGAATTTATGGCCAGCTATATGCGTAAGAAAAAGTGCCTGGTATTCTATGGCACATCGCGCAGGGATTCGTTGCTGGCAGCAACATTTGTAGAGAAAGCGCGCGAGAAAGGCGTGAAGATTATAGGAACACACCGTATAGCGAAAGAGTCACTGCCTAAAATTGTAAGTATACTCGCTACGCCAACCGAATTTGACGAGTTTAAATATCCCAAGCAATTCACATTGAAGAAAGATAGTCTCGGAGGTGTATTCGTAGCATCTGATGATGCACTGATATATACCAAGGTATTGGGTGCAGTAGATACACGCGGAGATTCTGCGGTAGTGCTTGGCTCGGAAGACTGGCTTGAACAAACAGCACTTGAACTTGACAAGTATAATGCATTGCCGGTAGTATTTGTAGCACCGAATACGCCACTCACCAGCAATCCGCATTTATCTTCTTTCATCGAGAAATTTGTGCGCAAGCATGGTCATACACCTTCTATGTATGCCATGATGGGCTATGAGTTTATGCTCTTCGCTGGAAATCAGTTGAAGAAGAACGGAGTATATTTCCAGGAAGAGATGAACAAA
>NZ_DATCSD010000024.1:0-5276 GCF_036568665.1 Ohtaekwangia sp.
GTTGCCTATGAGAAACTTAAAAACGGAGTGCCGGAATCACAGCGGGCCGTAAATAAAAAAGCTCCTGGGACAGGAGCTTTTTTGGGGTGAATGATGGGACTCGAACCCACGACCCTCAGAATCACAATCTGATGTTCTAACCAACTGAACTACATCCACCATTTTGAGGACTGCAAATTTAGTGAGTCGCCTCGAATTTGCAAAAAACAATTTCAGTTCATTTTCGCGTAAAAGTGAGTCGCTCGCCCATTTGGCTTTCATCAAACCTTCCTTCGGCATATACCAGGTGCCCTGAAACAAAGGTATGCGTAACGGCTGAATGGAATTTGGTGCCCTCTAGGGGCGACCATCCACATTTAGAGAGAATATTTTCCTTGTGCACTGTCCAGGTAGAGTTGAGGTCAGCCAGCACCAGGTCGGCAAAATATCCCTCGCGGATAAAGCCGCGTTTCTCAACCTGAAAAAGAATAGCCGGGTTGTGACACATTTTCTGAACGATCTTCTCCAGACTTATTCTTCCCTGCTGATGAAATTCAAGCATGGCCACAAGGCTATGCTGCACCAACGGTCCGCCTGAGGGCGCTTTAAAATATGTATTGTTCTTTTCTTCCAGCAAGTGAGGGGCATGGTCAGTAGCAATGATATCAATGCGATCATCCAGCAATGCTTTGAATATTTCCTGCTGATCGTGTGAAGTTTTTACGGCAGGATTCCATTTTAACAATGTGCCCAGGCGTTTATAGTCAGCATCGTTAAACCACAAGTGATGAATGCATGCTTCGGCAGTGATCTTCTTTTTCTCCAATGGTATAGTATTATCGAAGAGCGCAGTCTCTTTCGCCGTTGAAATATGCAGAACATGGAAACGTGTGCCATGCTTCTTGGCTAATGCTATAGCAAACGATGATGATTTATAGCAGGCTTCCTCACTTCGTATCAGTGGGTGGTATTCGATGGGTACATCTTCGCCATAACGCTCTTTATACTCGGCTGTATTTTTACGGATCGTTGGTTCATCTTCGCAGTGCGATGCAATGAGCGCAGGGAATCGCGAGAAAAAACCTTCGAGTGTATCAGGATTATCCACCAGTAAATTACCGGTAGATGAACCCATAAAGATCTTTAGTCCGCATACTTTATTTATATCCGTCTTCATTACTTCATCAAGGTTATCGTTAGAAGCACCAATGAAGAATGAATAGTTTGCCAGCGAAGTGCGTGCTGCTATCTGGTATTTATCTTCCAATAAGGCTTGTGTAAAGGTGGGCGGATTGGTGTTGGGCATCTCCATAAAACTGGTAACACCACCAGCCACCGCTGCTTTTGCTTCGCTATAAATGTTAGCCTTGTGGGTTAATCCCGGTTCACGAAAGTGTACCTGGTCATCAATCGCGCCTGGTAACAGGTATTTTCCCTTCGCATCGATCACAAGATCGGCAGGATAAGATATTTCTTTTCCGATCTGCTCAATGTATTGGCCTTTAATCAATACATCTCCGGTAAAGACCTTGCCTTCGTTGACTATATTTGCGTTCGTTATCAGAATAGTTTTCATCACAGTAAAATTAGAAGCAAAAGTGTCTGCCATTACAACTTTCGAAGAATTTAATCTTAACAGGCAATTGCTTAATGCAGTTTCAGACCTGGGCTTTCAGCAGCCAACAGAGATTCAGCAGAAATCCATTCCCATTATATTGGGTGGGCAGGAGCTGATCGGTATTGCGCAGACTGGTACCGGAAAAACGGCAGCCTATCTTTTGCCAGTACTGATGAAAATAAAATATGCACAAGGCACTGAGCCGCGTGCTGTGATCCTGGCTCCCACCAAGGAACTCACTATTCAACTGGCGGAACATGCAAAGTTGTTATCCAAGTATACCGACATCCGCATACAGGCAATCTATGGTGGTATTGGTCCGAAAACACAGATCGAAAATATTCAGCAAGGTGTAGATATATTAATATCCACACCGGGTCGTTTCACCGAGATATACCAGAAGGGAGAGTTGCCGGTAAAGCAGGTAAAGATCCTGGTGCTTGATGAGGCCGATCGTATGATGGACATGGGCTTTATGCCGCAGCTCCGGAAAATCTTTGAAGTGCTTCCGCGCAAGCGACAAAATCTTTTGTTCTCTGCTACATTTCCGGAGAAAGTTGAAAAGCTGTCGGCCGAGTTTTTAGAGTTCCCTATTAAAGTAGAAGTAACGCCACAGGCAACGGCTGCAAAACAGGTAGAGCAGGAGTTGTATCATGTGCCGAACATAAAAACCAAGATCAACTTTATTGAATACCTGCTGAAGAATAAAGAAGATTTTAACCGTGTGATGATCTTTACCCGCTCGAAAGAAAACGCTGATAATGTTTTCAATTTCATTGAGCGAAAGCACCTCGGCCCGGTGCGTGTTATTCATTCCAACAAAGGGCAGAACAGTCGCATCAATGCGGTAAATGAATTTAAAGAAGGTAAACTTCGCGTATTGGTCTCCACCGATGTTACAGCCAGAGGAATTGATGTAGTAAAGGTTTCGCACGTAATCAACTTCGATGTTCCTATACTATATGAAGATTACGTGCATCGTATCGGTCGTACAGGTCGTGCCTTTCAGGATGGTAAAGCTTTGACCTTTGTAAACAGGGCAGAGGAATATCACATCGAAAAAATTGAAAAACTTATTCGCGAAAAGATACCGGAGAAATCTATACCTGAAGAAGTGGTTATCGAGAAAACATCTTTTGAAGAGAAGCAGGCTATTGCAAAAGATATCGATGATCGTAAACGCAGAGATGATCCGACTTTTAAAGGAGCGTTTCACGAAAAGAAAGCGAGCAACAAAAAAGTTGAGAAGAAGGCAGATAAGAAGAAAGAATATAGTAAAGCAGACGCCAAACGGAATGCGTTTAATTCGAAGAATAAAGCAAAAGCTGATAAACGAAGCGGGCGTAAGGCTGCAGACGACAAGAAATACAAGGGGAAAACCAGGTAGTTCTTTTTGATATAGTATACACATGGCAAGAACGCTGGCAGTCATTTTTTTAATTATAATATGTATGGCCAGCTCCGGGGCACAGGTTGTCAATAATGATATTCAGAATGGTTCTGTTTTATTATTGGATCATGACTTTATACAATCATCTACCAATCATGCCACAGTAGAGTGGAGCTGTATTAATAAATCACTTCGATCGCTTACAAGCAAATGTCTTACCTATCATAATGATCAGTGGTTTACATTTCGGGTTCAACAAACAGGTATATATTATTTAAATATAGCCTCACAGGTATGTCGCGATGCAAAGGGTATTCAGGCTATTGTGCTGGAAGGTTATCCGTGTGAGGGGAAACCTTACAGGATAATGCAGTGTATAGCGCAAATACGCGATCAGGATGTTTTTATCGCATTGGATTCGCTTCAGCCCGGGAAGGATTACTTTGTGAATATCGATGGCTTTTTAGGCGACTTCTGTAGTTTTAAAATCCAGCTAAGCACAGAAGCAAAGGGGTTCACGCTTAATAATCAGCATCTCGATACGCTGAGACTCGCTTCGACTTTGGACGGTAAGATTGTTACCCTCCAATGGACAGCAGATATAGCATTACAGGAAGCCCTGGAGGGATTCGAAATATACCGGAAAGAAGAACGCCTCCATAAGTCTGTTTTGATTGCTACAGTCCCAATCGCACTAAATTCAATCGGCACCTATACTACAGAGTATTCTTTACAGGATACACTAAAAAGCAGCGGACGATATGTGTATGAGGTTGCCGGTGTTTTTAGCCGAAGTAAAATTAAACAGACGTTGGATCGACAGCAGGTAGAGTATCGCCCTTCTATCGCTATAGATCCTTTTATCTATGCTTCGCTTGACTATAAATCGGGGACAAAAATTCAACTGTTACTGGTCGATGAGATGCGTGACATAATTCTGAAGCAGACATCATTTGTATTTGATTCAAAACGCGATGCCGTTCAGAAAGTATACATTGGCAATTATCTCGATCAGGGTATCAGCAGTTTCCTGGTTGTTTCAACCAACTTGAAAACATTTGAAAAACGTGTAGTTAGGTTTGCTTTATCTGAGCAGGGAAAAATTGAGCGAAAGTGAATTCCTTTAATGTCTTATTCTTTCACCATGTATTTCACGAAGTTTGATCTGGCATGCCGTTGAAAGGCGTGTGTGCAGGGCACATGGAAAAAATCTATTTCTATAAGAGAAACTCGTTAACTTGTTATTAAATCAATCGTAACGCCCACTATGAGTCTTATCCGTAAAACCGTCATCGCTATAGTATGTGCGATGAGCTTCTCATTGTCGTGCACGCAGCACAGCGATGTAAAAGCACAAACCATTTCCATTATACCAGAGCCTGTAAGTATGAAACAGGAGGCTGGTCATTTTCTTCTTACCAACACAACCACCATTAGTGTGCCGGCCAGGCAACCGGAAGTTGCACATATAGCACAATACCTCATTGATAAAGTGAAGCTTGCAACAGGCTATACACTTACATCGGCAGAAGGAGGCAAGGCACACATTACATTTACCCTGAATGCAAAGCCTGATGCGCGACTCGGCAAGGAGGGCTATACCTTACACACCGAAGCCGGCAAAGTTGATATTGCCGCCAACACACCCGCAGGATTATTCTACGGTGTGCAAACTTTTCTGCAACTTTTGCCAGGCAGCATTGAGTCAGCATCGCTGGTAAAAGATGTTGAGTGGAGAGCTGCCGCAGTAACCATTACAGACTATCCACGCTTTGCATGGCGCGGACAAATGTTTGATGTGAGCCGCCATTTCTTTACCAAAGAATATGTGAAGAAGTATATAGATCGCATGGCGAAGTATAAAATGAATCGCTTTCACTGGCACCTCACAGACGATAACGGCTGGCGTGTAGAGATCAAGAGTCTGCCGCGACTTACTTCCGTTGGCGCATGGCGCGTGCCACGTGTAGGAACGTTTGGCAGCAACGAAGCACCCAAGCCTGGTGAAGCTGCTACCGATGGTGGTTTCTATACACAAGCCGATATAAAAGAAATTATACAGTATGCCAAAGACCGCTATATAGAAGTGCTTCCGGAGATAGATGTGCCGGGCCATAGCATGGCAGCCCTTGCTTCTTACCCGGAGTTGTCAGTAACAAACGATTCTACCTTAAAGGTAAATCCCGGTTCAAGCTTCTCTACCTGGTTTGGCAATGGTAAATTTGAAATGCACCTTGATAATACTTTCGATCCTACCGATGAGAAAGTATATCAATTCCTGGATAAAGT
>NZ_DATCSD010000025.1:0-5835 GCF_036568665.1 Ohtaekwangia sp.
TATATATACTCGATAACCAAACAACAAACCAGAACTCTTAACAAAAACTGATCGTATGAAAAAGTTATTTACCTGGCAGCGCCTGTTGCTGCTCATCACATCGGTTGCTATTATTTCGTGTAGCGATAGCAATGACGAACCGGAAGTATTATTGCCCAAGCTGGATGGCTTTTATGTGTATGGAACAAACACCGTAGCAGAATCTGCCGTAGAACCGAACGCCCGCATGGCGGTTGCTGCGCTGGATAAGACACAGGGTGCCGGTGTGGAAAGTATGGATGGTATATATGGCAAGTGGCTATATATAGGTGCCAACAGTACCATTACGTTTGCTGAGGTAGTAAACGAAGTGGGTACTACATTCGGTGCTCCGAACGGAGGCACTGTGGGCAATGGTAAGGACCTTGGCTTCTCGGTAAACGATAATATAGTATATGGAACACTTGCTTCGGATGCACCACCTATAAAAGTGACAGACGAAGGTTTATACTATGCTTTCGTAAATAGCACCACCGATGAGTTTGTACTGATGCGTGCCAAAGCAAACATGATCGGCCCTGCTACACCGGAGGGATGGGATGAAGGAACTTTCCTGCCACAGAAATCAACATCAAAAGATTCGACTGTATTTGAAAATACCAATCTATACCTGCTGGGTGGCGATACAGGGTATAAATACAGATTCAACGATGGCTGGGCTGCCTTCACGGCCAACAACATTGTAACGCTTACAAGTTTAGGCGTGGAAGATTATGGTAAAGCGTGGGACACCGGTATAAATGATGTAGGCTTCTATAACTCCAACATTCCGCAGAAAGAAACCGGTGATTTCACCGTGCGATTGAAATATACCGCCAGCACCAACGAATGGAAAGAGACCAAGATCAGAAGCTATACCAAAACAAAAGTAGGCCTCTTCGGTAATGCTTATTATCTGCCATCCGGTGAAGAAGGTAGCTGGGGTGATCCATACCAGGTAATCGAGCCGACACAATCCGGCAGCACCTATACCTGGACGTGGAACGATGTGCAACTGATAGAAGGCCGCGACTTCGTTGTACTTGAGAACGGAACCTGGGGAGGTATGGCTGTACTATATAACAGCGCTACGGTGCGCGAGGGTGATGCCTTTACCAATAATAAAATTACCAATGGCGGCACCAACGAAAACTTTACCGTAAGCGTGGGTGGTGTATATGATATTACCCTGAAGATAAACGCAGTAAGCGGAGCGCGTACCATTACGATCAAAGCAAACTGATCTGCCTGATTAACAGAAGTATTTCCAGGCTATATATAGTGCTGGAAATACTTTCTGATTCAAACCTGTCTGTTACGCAACCTATCATTAACCACGAGTGAGAAACAGGATGAAAAATATAGTAAAGCCACGCAGGATCGAGTTTGAAGGAGATCATAAACATGATTCACTGCTTATTGGAAATTTTGGCGATGTAGAATTTACTGCGAAAGGAAGTTTTGAACTTTCCGGAATGATATACTCCAAGAAAGATGTAGAGTTTACCATTATCGGTAATGGTATCATCCGCTTTCATGGTGTATGCCGCAAGATCACGATTCACCTGGTGAAAGGTGATTGCACGCTCGATTTCAGCAAGCTTACGAGCAAGGAAGTATGTTGTGTTTCACTGCGCGATAATTCAAGAACCATCGTTGGCCCAACCAAGATTATCAGTCGCGCGAACCTGCAGGACAAAGCCGTATTGAAATATAGCGGTAATCCGCGATTGCAAAGTTATTCTATAGCGGGAATGTCGCGCATAGAGTTGCTGGAAGATGTAGCCTGATTGGCTGAACTATAGTATTGATCAATATATAGTATAGTAACAATTGCCTATGAAAAGAACATTACTTCCTCAATGGATGCACGCCCCGTAAAGTGAATGCATCCCGGAACCTGCATCTATACGATGCATCATGCCCCCCGTTGCCTATAGACCCTCGTAGGATTTTTGTGGTTACCATACTCGTTATACTTTATTATAGCCTGCTCTTCTACATAACGTTACCGGTACCAATAATCGTATTCATGAAATATCGGTGAAGAGGATCTTGCGTGAATAGAACTCTGCAGCAGCAGAGGATATTTCGTGTGTTCAACATTACAATCAGACGACACATGAAAAAAACTGAACACCTTTCCCGGAGACGACTAACAACAAGTCTCCTGGTGATCTTGAATCTTTTTCTTTTAGTGAACCATGCTATAGGACAAAACGATGGCATTCCGCGCGGAGCCCAGTTGCCCTATATTCGTTATGAATCAGAGAACGGAGCCCTGAGTGGCGGAGCCACCTTGCAACAGGCGCTCAACTTCGATCAGAACCAGATTGCATCCGAAGCAACCAACCAGCGTTACGTAAGTCTTGCCGGTAACGGAGCATCGGTAGAGTGGACTACAACACAAGCTGCACAGGGTTTTGATATACGCTTTACCATGCCCGACAACGGTTCGGGTACCGGCCAGAGCGGTTCACTAGGTATATATGTGAACGGATCGAAAGTAAAAAACATAAACCTGTCATCGTATTGGGCGTACCAGTATTTTCCCGGGGCAGACCCGGTGCAAACACCCGGTGGTAAAACATTCATGCGGTTTGATGAAGTACACTTCCGTCTTGACAATGTAGTGCCGCAAGGCGCCACGATCAAAATTCAAAAAGATAATGGCGATGCCATCACCTATGGTGTAGACTATATTGAATTGGAACCGGTGCCCGCAGCGTTAACGTTGCCTGCAAACTTTCTCTCCGTAGAAACCTACGGTGCCAATGGCAGTGATCAGAACGATGACCTCGCAGCATTCAACCAATGTATAACGGCCGCTGCTTCGCAAGGTAAAGGAGTATATATACCGACCGGACGGTTTATCCTCAGCGACAAACTGAACCTGAACGTAAGCAATATCAAAATACAGGGGGCCGGTATATGGTATACCGAAATATACTTTTCTACCGATCGGCAATTCTATGGCGGTATATTTGCCCGTGCCAGCAACGTAGAGATATCGAACTTCTCGTTGAATACGGCCAACAACGATCGCATGAAGTACGATGAAGCCAACCCGCGCGTACCGGCTGAGCAGTATAAAATATACAAAGGCTTTATGGGAACGTACGGTAACAACTCGCGCATTCACGATGTGTGGGTGGAGCACTTCGAGTGCGGGTTCTGGATTGCCGGGTACGATCCTCCATATCCGATCGATGTTACCAACGATCTTATTATTACCCGCGCCCGCATCCGGAATAATTATGCCGATGGTGTTAACTTCTGTCAGGGTACATCCAACTCCGTAGTAGAATATAGCGATGTGCGCAACAATGGCGATGATGGTTTAGCCGTGTGGCCCGCCAATGCAGCAGGCAATACACAAACCTGTCGCAATAATATATTTCGGTATTGCACCGTAGAAAACAACTGGCGTGCCGGTGGTGCTGCTTTGTTTGGCGGTACAGGCCACCAGATATACCGATGTATATTTAAAGATGGTGTAGGCGGATCGGGTATACGCTTTACGAATGACTTCGGTGGTTTTACATTCGAGAATGCCGGAACACCGATCGTTATTACCGATAACTATATTGTGAACTGCGGAACAACCAACGATCTCTGGAACCAGAAGCGCGGAGCAATTGAGTTCTATGCGAACAGCGGTATATTTAATATCGAGTTTAACAACACGCAGATCATCAACTCACAACGGCATGCCGTGCAGCTCTATGGCTCCAACATCCGGAATATTGTATTTAACAATACGAAGATCGATGGCACGGGTATGGACTTTTTTGTTGATTCGCCTACGATGGATGACTGGGGTGGCTATGGTATATTAGCCCAGGCTGGCAGCGAGAAAATCACTTTTAATAATGTGAGCTTCGACAGACTGGAGTCGGGGCAGGTAAAGAACTATAACTCCGGATTCATCATCGAGATCGTCAACACCAATATACCGGTAACAGGTATAACACTGGCGCCTGCTACGCTATCGCTGGCGGAAGGAAAGACATCTCCGCTAACCGTTACGTTTTCTCCAACCAATGCCACGAATAAAAATCTTACGTGGTCATCGTCCAATACGTCCGTAGCATCTGTTGCCGCTTCAGGAACGGGTACAGCTACGGTCACAGCCAATGCTATTGGTACAACAATAATAACGGCTACATCGGCCGATGGTAATTTTTCCAAAACGTGTACGGTTACCGTTACGCCCGCGGTAAATATTACGGCAACAGATCCGGATGCGGGCGAAGGAGGTAACACCGGTACATTCCGTATTGCTACATCGGCTACATCTTCTAACATCACCGTCAATTATACGATAGCCGGCACAGCTTCTTCTGGTGATTATACTGCGAGTCCTGCGTTATCCGGCTCCGTAGTATTAACGCCCGCAGCCCCCGCTGCCAACATTACAATAACGCCTATAGATGACAGCAGCTTTGAAGGTTCTGAAACATTACAGCTCACGCTCCAGGCAGGATCGGGTTTTACATTGGGAGCAAACACATCGGCTGCAATCACTATAGCGGATAATGATAATCCACCGTGTACCGCACCCGTTGTGGCACAGGTTTCCGGTACAGCGCCTGTTATCAATCAAACCATCGAGTCGGCCTGGTCTATAGCACCGACCCGCGCGATCAGCAACGTTACCATTGGTGCATTGCCTTCTGATTACTCCGGTCGCTGGCGTGCGCTATATAACTCTTCCAATCTATACTTGTTGGTAGAAGTAAACGATGCTACACGACAGAACGACTCCGGTGCCAACTGGTGGGAAGATGATGTTGTTGAAATTTTTATTGATGGCGATAACAGTAAAGGAACAACGTATGATGGCCAGAATGATTTTCAATATGGCTTCCGCTGGAATGATGCTGCTATAAAGACCGGAGGTAATTCCGTAAGTAACACCAGCGGTATAGTATTCAGTATGTATGCCAGCGGCAACGGATATATACTGGAAGCATCTATACCCTGGTCTACCATAGGAGTAACGCCCGCCCTCGGAAAAGCAATCGGCCTCGATATACAGGTGGATGATGACGACAACGGGGGAACGCGCGATGCACAAACCGCCTCGTTCGCTACCAACACAACCGCCTGGCAAAACCCGAGCGTATTCGGAACAGTATATCTCACTACGTGTAGTGGTCCCGTTAACCAGCCTCCTGTTGCCAATGCAGGCTCCGATCTTTCATTAGCTTCCGGAACAACATCGGTTACGCTGAATGGCTCAGGCTCAGATCCGGATGGGACGGCTGTAACCTATAGCTGGACGAAAGTAAGTGGCCCTGCAGCCACCATCACGAATGCTACTACAGCATCACCTACTGTTAGCGGATTAACCAACGGAAGTATATATGTATTTCAACTGACGGTGAGCGATGGTTCGCTAACGGCTACCGATCAGGTGCAGGTAAGTGTTGCCGGTACATCCGGTGATCCTGCCGGTGTAATCACCTGCTATCAACGCGTGAGTACTATAACTGTAGATGGTACACTCAACGAATCTTCGTGGAATGTTACCCGTGCGGTGAGCAAGAACACGGTAAATACTCCGAACAACACCGTAACCTTTGGAGTATTGTGGGATAATACCAACCTGTATATCGGTGTGAAGGTTTTGGATGCCTCCCTATATAACGACTCGCCTGATATATGGGAGAACGATGCTGTGGAGATATACATTGATGCTAACAACAATAAACTCTCCACTTACGATGGCCGGGATAACCAGTTCATCAAAGGGTATAACAACTCGACCTTATTTGCCAAGCTCAGTGTTACCGGTGTGCAGCATGCCTGGGC
>NZ_DATCSD010000026.1:0-25623 GCF_036568665.1 Ohtaekwangia sp.
GATTGGTGGAAATGGAAGATCGATCCGTTTACCGTAGATGCTGTAATGATCTACGCCATGCATGGTGCCGGACGAAGAGCTAATTTATATACCGACTATACATTTGCTGTGTGGGATGGCGATCAACTCGTGCCATTCACAAAAGCCTATAGTGGACTTACCGATGATGAGATTCGCGAAGTAGACCGATGGATAAAACAAAATACTATAGAGCGCTTTGGTCCGGTGCGCAGTGTAAAACCCGAACTCGTTTTTGAAATAGCCTTCGAAGGTATAGCCAAATCTACTCGACATAAATCCGGTATAGCGCTCCGCTTTCCACGCATTAAACGCTGGCGCAAAGATAAACCTGCCTCGGAAGCAGATCGTATTGAGAACCTGCGGAAACTACTTTGAGATGTCGTTGTTGAAAGTTAATCGTTGCACGTTAATCGTGACGAGCTATACGCCTGAAGATATAGCTTGCTTTTCATCTGCGTAAAACTTGAGATCGGGCGGGAAAAAACGGCTGCTCCTTCTGTGAATTTGTGGGAAATAAATTTGACTGTTTAAGTCTGTGTTATTGAACACCGAATAAGGAACATCGATCAAATGGTGAAGCTGTGGTGTCTGTTCTTTTCTTTTCTTTTCTGAAGAGATCAGATGCTTTTACGAAAAACGGATAACCACTAACGAATAGCGAGCAGCGGCTAACCGTTCGTAGCCACTTAAATCACCTTTCGCAGATAATTGCTAACCCGTAACAGATAACTTTCGTAACTTATCATCATGCTCCGCTATATCATTATACTTCTGCTGTTGCCGCTGTACCTGCAGGCACAAGACCAGCCGCGGGATGAGATACGGAAGAGTATATTTTTCGGAGGAGGCAGTTATGATATAGATGAATGGCAAGCGGCAGAGCTATATGACTGGCTCGACTCCATCCCCGATCTGCTGGAGAAATACGATATACATCTGATCAGTCATACTGATCCGATCGGAGGAAGACAGTTCAACGAGTGGCTATCCAAAATGCGCAGCGGTTCTGTTCAGAATCTCTTGTTGCAAAAAGAAATTCCCGAGCACAAGATCACCATCAAAGACTGGGGATTCGAAAATCCGGTCTATAGCAATCAAACTTATTCGGGTATGCAGATGAACAGACGCGTAGATGTGATCCTTTACCCGATCATCTTTTAGAAGAAATTCCTGGTATTTATCTCTGTCCGATTTAGGACACCGTTTTGCACAAGCGGACGAACATTTTCGGATCAAATCTCATTTTCACGCATCCAGCGCGTAAAAGGTCATTGGCACATTGTTCGCAAAGAGGGAGAAAGGCTCCGTGCAACGTTTTTAATTTGCCGGATTACTTTACCAACACGCTATGATTAAACTACGCGATATCGACAAGTACGTGGACTCTCGGTTCCAGCGCACTTTTATCCTGAAAGGTGTAAACCTCGATGTTGAACAAGGAGAATTTCTAACCATCATGGGCCCCAGCGGTGCCGGTAAATCCACACTGATGAACATCATCGGTATGCTGGATGAAACATCGGCCGGAGAATACTACTTCTTCGATGAGCCGGTGCACAAGATGAAAGAGAAACAGAAGTCCGATATGCACAAGAACTATATCGGCTTCATCTTCCAGGCCTATCACCTTATTGACGAATTAACAGTATACGAAAATATAGAAACGCCTCTGCTCTATAAGGGTGTAAGCGGCAGCCAACGTAAAAGCATGGTGGCAGAAATGCTCGATCGCTTTAACATGGTAGCGAAAAAAGATCTCTTCCCCGAGCAACTCAGTGGAGGCCAGCAACAGTTGGTAGGTATAGCACGCGCTATAGTAGGCCAGCCTAAATTATTACTGGCCGATGAACCGACCGGTAACCTGCACTCCGACCAGGGTAAACAGATCATGGAGATTTTCAAGAAACTGAATGATGAAGGTATCACCATTATACAGGTGACGCACTCGGAAGAAAATGCACAGTTTGGCAAACGCATCGTGCGGGTAGGAGACGGCACGATCGTAGCCGATGAGAAAGTAATGGTAAACGCGCAATAAGATGAAGAGATTTTTAGCATATATACTTTCCGGTATAGGCTTTACGGTATATGCACAGTCGCAGCAAACACAGCCTGTTGCTACTCTTACCTTTAAAGATGCTGTAAAGATTGGCCTGGAGAACAACGTATTGCTCAACCAGCAGAAGAACCAGTTGGAGTATACCCAGATCAATAAAACATCATCTCTATTACAACTTGGTCCGAGTCTGCAGGCACAAGGGAGTGCTTATCGAAACGATGGTAACTCTTTTAACCAGAACCGTGGTGAAGTAGTAAACGGGGTTATCGATTACGTAAATGGTTCCATCAGTGCGAGTATGCCGGTATTCAACGGGCTGATGTATGTAAACCAGTATCGCCAGGCAAATAATGTTAATGAAGCTCAACTTCATAAAGTAATTCGTTCTAACCAGGATGTGATTCGCGATGTGTCGAATCAGTTTTTGCAATGTTTATTAGATCAACGGATTGCTCGCATTAACGAAGAGAACGTCCATACCCAACGAGTACAATATGATCAGATCAAAGCTCAGGTGGAAGTCGGAAGTAAGGCAGAAGCTGATCTGTATAACCAGGAATACCAGGTAAAGAATGCGGAGCTTACACTGGTGAGAGCTCGAAATACATTCAAGAATGATAAAGCTACACTAGCCCTTACGTTGCAGGTAGACCCGATATCATTTGAAATAGCAGATGTTGACTGGGATCTGAACGCTGTGTTGATTGACAGTTTGTCGCTACAGGAAATGTATAATACGGCGATGGATCGCAGAAGTGATTTGAAGCAGGCCGAGTATACCCAGAAGGCTGCACACTTTGGTTATTCCGCATTAAAAGGTAAATACATGCCCAGTATATATTTTGGTGGCTCGTATGGCTCGCGCTACAACTATGTGCATGGAGAAACAAACAGATCGTTTGATGAGCAATTCAGAAAAGACAACACGCAGTTGAGCTATGGTTTTAGTTTGACGATACCGATCTACAACGGTTTGCTATATCGCTCGCAAGTTGCCCAGACAAAGGTGACATACGACAATGCAAAGATTCAACAGAAGAATGCAGAGGTAACAGTGCAGACCGATGTGATCCGGGCATTCCAGAATTTTAACGATGCAAAAACCAACTACGAGGCTGCTACAGCGCAGCTTCATGCGGCAGAGACTTCGTACAACATGGAAAAAGAGCGCTATGATCTGGGTATATCCGATATAACGCAACTGACCATTTCTACGCAGGCGTATGTGAAAGCCAAGAGTGATTATGAAAGTTCGAGATTTACCTTGATGTTCCAGCGGTTACTTATTAACTATGCTATAGGAACGCTGAAATTTGAAGATATACCATAAAGATTTTTTCCCCAACCCCCTGAAAACCCCTTGCTGGCTCTTGTCAGCGGGGTTTTTTAGCTATTGGGAGAGAAACTTTTGATATACAGCGAAATAGATTCTTACAATTTTGTACCTTTGCACCCCTGTTCGGTTGAACGGGCCTTGAGCATTTTGCCTGAGGAATGTAAAACAAAGTTGTAACAGCGATGCCCGGCTGTTGCATGTATTGCAAGGGTAATTATTACATGGCGAAAGCACAGAAACCTGGTGAAAGACCCAGAAAACCTGCCGAAACGAAGGAACCTGTTGCAAAAGGTGCTTCAAAAGCAAAAAAGATTGACGTTGACGAAGACGATCCGTTGGCTGACATCAAATCTTCACAGAAAGAAGATATCGGAACTGAAGCCATCCCGGTTTCAGAATTAAAGAAAGCGAAGTACGAAAAACAGATTCCTGGTCAGTTCGACTTTGAAGCATTCGACTCTAAAGGTTTTGGAGAAGGATATTCAAAAGAGAAGCGCGCTGAAATGGAGCAGATGTACTCCGGTACTGTAACCTCTGTTAATACAGGTGAAGTGGTAAAAGGTACTGTAGTAGGTATCAACGACCGCGATGTTATTCTGAACATCGGCTTCAAGTCAGATGGTCTTGTACCACTGGCTGAATTTAAAGAAATGACTAACCTGAAAATAGGAGATGTAGTTGACCTCTTCATCGAAGAGCGTGAAAACGCAATGGGTCAGCTTGTCCTCAGCCGCAGAAAAGCGAAGCTGGTGAAAGGTTGGGAATATGTACAGAATGCATTGGATAAAGATGAGGTTATTGAAGGTTTTGTAAAACGCAGAACCAAAGGTGGTCTTATCGTAGATGTATTCGGAATCGAGGCATTCTTGCCAGGTTCACAAATCGATGTTAAACCGATCCGCGATTTCGATGTATATGTAAACAAGAACATCGAAGTAAAAGTGGTGAAGATCAACTATACCAACGACAACGTAGTTGTATCGCATAAAGTACTGATCGAGAAAGATCTCGAGCAGCAAAAAGCAGCGATCCTTACCAACCTCGAAAAAGGTCAGGTACTGGAAGGCGTTATCAAGAACATGACAAACTTCGGTGTGTTCATCGATCTTGGTGGCGTAGACGGATTGTTGCACATCACCGATATCAGCTGGGGTCGCATCAACCATCCGGAAGAAGTGCTCAAGCTTGATCAAACCGTTAAGGTTGTTGTGCTTGACTTCGATGAAGACAAGAAGAGAATTTCATTGGGTATGAAGCAACTTACAGCTCATCCTTGGGATGCGCTTGCTGCTGATATCCAGGTAGGTTCTAAAGTGAAAGGTAAGATTGTTAACGTTGCTGACTACGGTGCGTTCCTCGAACTGCAGCCAGGCGTTGAAGGTCTGATCCACGTAAGTGAAATGAGCTGGTCACAGCACCTGCGTAATCCACAAGACTTTATGAAAGTGGGTGACGAAGTTGAAGCTGTTGTGTTGACACTCGATCGCGAAGAGCGTAAGATGTCACTCGGTATTAAACAACTTACTGAAGATCCTTGGACACGTCAGGATGTTCTTACCAAGTATGCTGTTGGTACTAAACATAAAGGTATCGTTCGTAACCTTACTAACTTCGGTCTCTTCATCGAGCTTGAAGAAGGTATCGATGGTCTTGTACACGTATCAGATCTTAGCTGGACGAAGAAGATCAAGCATCCTTCTGAGTTCGTGAAAGTAGGAGAGTCTATGGAAGTGCAAGTACTGGAGCTCGATGCTGCCAACCGCAGATTAGCGCTTAGCCACAAGCACCTTGAAGAGAACCCTTGGGATACTTTCGAAACTGTATTTACAATCGGTTCAGTACACAAAGCTACTATCATCAACAAAAATGATAAAGGCGCTGTGCTCGAGTTACCATACGGTATCGAAGGCTTCGTAGCTGCGAAGAACCTCGCGAAAGAAGATAACTCAAAAGCTGAAGTAGGTGAATCACTTGACTTCAAAGTACTTGAGTTCTCTAAAGAAGACAGAAGAATTGTATTGTCGCACAAAGCTATATGGTCTGCAGAAGAAGAGAAACCTGCAGCCGGTGGTGCTAAAGGTGGCAAGAAAGCTCCTTCAAAAGGTGCATCAATCCAGTCAATCAACCAGCAGACTGAGAAGTCTACACTGGGAGATCTTGAAGCGTTAAGCGCGCTGAAAGAGAAGATGTCTGGTGGTGGTGAATCAAAAGCTGAATAAGCAACTATATTTAAGAAGAAGGTGGCTGAAACTTCAGTCACCTTTTCTTTTTAAACCCGTTGTAATCACGATTGATTTTTATAGTTTTGTGACTTGTAATTAACACACTCGCACGCAAAACATATATATCACACAAGTACATGGTCTCGTGGCCGAGTGGCTAGGCTGAGCTCTGCAAAAGCTCCTACAGCGGTTCGAATCCGCTCGAGACCTCTAAAAGCCTTGAATCTGTTCGGATTCGAGGCTTTTTTATTTCATTAGTAAACTTTTAGTAAACTATATCGGCACTTATCTCCGACGCCTAAGCGAATGTAAGAAATAATATATATCCAAGGAAATTCAGGTAAATGTGTTCACTTTTTCCACTGGAGAACGGGCTGTCGTACTAATACATTGATTCACCTATAAATTTTACCCGTGGGTCAGAACTATATATATACCTATATCTATACCCGGGTCGTTTAGCTTGATATACCCGGAGGGTTGATGATGCCAATACTTAGTCAGTGTCACGAAAGCGATCCAAGTCACTCGCTTACTCCACCTGCGATATATAGCGTTGTCTGTTTTGAATTTCATCTTAGGATCGGGTTACATGAAAAAACAATGTGTCCTGCAACTGATCGCACTATACTCATTGCATGTTGATCAATTCAACTGCTTCCATTTGACAATGAGTCATGAGTCCGAATCCTCGCCTCGTTAATTTTCAAGCGGGACGACTCGCTTGTTGATTTAAACTTTTGAAGGACTTGCAATCATTTTTTTTATGCATTTATTTGTGCTTAGAACAATGGAATAGGAAATGCAGACAAGCGAATCTAAGTTCACTGGATTGGATGTCGATATAATTAACTACATTCGAGAGGCTCGTAACACGATAGCAAAACAACTTCTTCATGATCAGACACTAAAAGTATATTTGGCTGAACGCCACAATTTATCTGACGTCTCATTGGTGAAACTGGAATTCATCAAACGTGCTCTTCAGCAGCTCCTAATTGCACCGGTGGATCTGGAACACTACGGCCGCTTGTTTTTGGAAATGAAAAAATCGGGTGTCCCATTCCTACTCGAAAACAATGAGCCTCTGTTTTATTCTGATATTGAAACGGCGATTAAAAATTACGTGTACTGAACCACGCGACCGCTTTTATATACCCCTCACGTTAGAATGACCTTAGTCTACGATAACCCGGAGGGTAAATTGTAACTATTGTATATACAACTGTATCGCTACCAATTAACCTCTGAATAGAACCATCCATAGACCTTTGCGAGAGACTATCAGGGTTTTTGCGGATATTAGTTTGAGACGTTGCCTGCTATATATGAATGCTCTTTACGATATCGTACAAAAAATTCATCCTTTGCCTAATGAGTTTTGGGACGAGTTGCAGTCCACAGTAGTTCAGCGAGATATCCCGCGTAAGACTTTGCTGCTCCGCCAAGGTACGATAAGCAACGAAATATCGTTTATTGTTAAGGGGCTGGCCAGGGCCTACTATTTCAAAAATGATCTCGATATCACCTCCTGGTTAATGCGTGAGAATGATTTTATTATTTCAGTCGTCAGTTTTTTCAAGCAAGTTCCGAGCGAAGAAAATATAGAACTGCTTGAAGATTCAATACTAATTTCGATCCCTTACAAACAACTTCTTGCGCTATATCAAAAATACGAGGCCTTCAACGTTGTCGGTAGAGTAATAACAGAAAACTACTATATCCTTAGCGAGCAACGGATATACTCCATGCGAATGCATACTGCGCGGGAACGTTATGAGCTATTGCTATCGAACGACCCGGGTATATTTCAGCGCGTGCCTTTGAAGTATATAGCTTCTTATCTCAGTATGAAACCTGAAACGCTCAGTCGAATAAGAGCTGCACGGTAAACCATCCTTTATTGACAAATGTCAATTTACTTTTTATTACAACTGATGTAGTATTGATATATGTAAATGACGTGAACCATTTAGGATTATTTACAAAACGTTTCACTAACCTAACCCCGTTCTTATGAGAGTATATCTTTTAAGGAGAGCGACCGCTTTGCTTATACTTTTAACTGTCGTGATTTCATGTGAGAATGAGACGCAGATTGAAAGACACCCCTCACAATCACCCTACGCTGATGTAATCCGAAGCTACGTTGATCAACTGGCACCAAACACGGCCGTGGACGGTCAGATCATTTCGGATTTAAAAATATCACTCGATTATACCAGCATTCAGCAATATCACCTTACATCGAATGAAGAGCTTTTAATTGCTGAAGCGCCAGGTATCAAGCTAGAGGAGGAATTAAAAACTAAAGCGCTCCTCTTCATTCAGCACGGAGAAATTGTTAGAGCGAATTTGGTATCGTTCACTAACCGGCAGGTGGATCAGAATCATATCATTCTTTCCATCGCTAAAGCTCAGTTCGAGCCGGAGAACTATAGCGGCAAAATCTCCTACTATACTATATATGGAGATCTCCTCTTTTCCAATCTTATTGAGAATGGAGAGCTGGTTTCAAACACCATTTTACAGGCAAAGCGAAATTCAGGGAAAAACAATGGCCGGACTCAAGCGTGTATAGATTGGTATCTGATCACTACCTATCATTATGCCAATGGCAACACTACTTCTTCTGAACAATATATTAAGACCACCTGCGATGGCGATTGCCAGACGTCAAGAACGGCAGGTATCCAATGTGACGGTGGTACCGGTACGGGGGGCGGTTCCTACAATATAACATTGCCTGCAACTGCTAGAGATGGTGATACCTATACCGTTACTGAACCGAACGGAAAAACAACAACGTGGATGTTTGTTGCGGCCTCCAACAGTTGGACCATTACGTTGATTGTTCTGCCAGAAGTCGTTGTACAGTCCGACTATGCTACGTACTCCTATTTGTCATCCGATGGGCCTGCACTGGATGGCTCGCTGGTAGTGGGGCCAGATGGATTTCTTTATGTTTATGATGCATGGTCGGCAACTTGGCAGGGGGCCTTGCCCTATGAAGTAGGTGGCCCTGCGCGCCGCATCACTGATAGGCCGGCGCACCTCCGTTGCTTTAACAGGTCGCAAGGTGCAACGCTTACAATTTTTGCGGATCAGCCAGTGGCAGGCCATGATGACCCTATTTCGGGTGTGAGTGACGTTGGGCACGCTTGGATTTCGATTAGTCAAGGTGGAATAACTCGTACCTTTGGATATTATCCCACTGGCATTGTTCATCCCTATTCACCAACAGACGTGGCGACATTGGGAATTGACGCAGGGCACTCGTTTGACGTAAGTGTTCAGATACAAATTACTGCAAGTGAACTTTCACAAATACTTAACTATGCTATTAACATGCCGGCTACATACAACCTGGATATCAACAATTGCGTCAATTTCGTTGTTGAAAGTTGTGGCGCCGCCGGAATTGCTTTACCTGAAAATACGGGCACCTGGCTTGGGGGAGGCGGATTAAATCCGGGAAGATTTGGTCAAGATCTGAGAAATTTGAATTTACCTAACAAAACGGAGACTCATGATAATGATGGCGGAACTGCTCCGCAAGATAGTGGAAGTTGTCAGTGATAGAATTTGATTTCGTACATGTTTTGCGTTATTAAAATTAGCAACAATAATTTTCAACAATGAATAACAGAAAGTTAATAATCATTCTTTTTCTGCTTGCAGGGACCACGTGTTGTCAAGCACAAGATATAGTTAAAAAGAGAACTGATTTAGTTTGGAACCTTGTCAAAGATTTGAAGACCAACGTTCCTTACAATCAAATCTATGCGACCTATCTCGAAGATGGCGATTACTTCCCGAATGCAGATCGAAGAAAGGTCGGGAACGATTGGAACGATGGACTTAAACGCTTGATGAATGACGAATCAAATGGCGAGGTAGAAGTTTATCAATACGCCAGCCACCCACCGGATAGCGCTCTCACCAAGAGAGGGGTTGGCGATCCTGAAGACAGACTTCCTGAGGAGTATCGACCTCTTCAATTTTGGCTGAATAGAGATAAACAACATCAAAACTTGCCAGTGAATATAAATGATATATATGTCGTAAGATTGAAGAATAAAGTTTTAGCATACGTGCTGTTTAATGATTCTGATAAAATGATAACGTATGGTGCCGTTCAAATTTTGAACATAGTCTGGCTGTGTAGGTTTCAATATACGTGAGTTGCTTTTTTTCGAAATGCAAATCGACAACTCATATATACTAACTGGATAATGAGTGGTAAATTTTGTTTATTATCTTCAGATTTCTTGCAGAATTAACGTGGCATGATCGCTGGTATATATAGATAACAAGGGTCAAATTCTTTCAAATACTATATTTCGCTTAACAAAGGTTAAGACCACTACGAACAGAGCGGCAAATAATAGCTTAGTAGCGCCTTTTTTTGTAATTGTTGCCTAAAACCTACGGCTGCCCTTACAAATCAAAAGGAACTTTTTCATTTGTAGATACGATAATCTATTTTAGGTATGCAAGGAATCTTGCAGTCGTATCTCAATGCTGGCCGTTTTGGTAATCACCCATCAGTACTACCTCACCAGCGCCATTGTGCAGTGTAGTTAAAATGTGAAATAGTGGATGTCACCCGTTATCGACAATGAACGATTCAGAAGGTTATTGCGCTCGTATCCCATACGAGCAGTGGCGCTCCTCTATAACGAATATCACAGGAGTCTCAGAAGTATATCTTTCGGACTTACCCATGATATCGAGGCATCCAAAGATATAGTACAGGAGACTTTCTACCATGTTTGGAAGAACAGTGAGCGACTAAGTGACTTTCACGAAAGGTCAATCGAGAATTACCTGGTGAAGGTTGTCCGGTATAAATCGATCACCTATTTCAAACAGTCCATCCAACTAAACATTGACAATCTCAAATTTTTGAACGGTCACCCGACTAGCCTCATGGTGCAGCCGTTCGAGCAGAAAATCATTGAGGCAGAAATTATAGCCGATATCCGAAAGGCGATTGAATCTTTCCCTAAAAGGCAGAGGGAATGCTTTTTAATGCAAGTGGATAGGGGGCTGACTATTGACCAAATCGCCCGCGAACTTGGGATAACTTCCAAGGCGGTTGAAAAGAACCTTACCAGTGTAAAAAAGAAGATCAGGAAGTTCCTGAAATCTCGCCTATAAATAAATCGTACAGCCAGGGTAGGGGAGAGACCAGTTTTATAGAGTTAGATATATAGATGCATAAAAAGATGGACAGCGTCAGGCTTATTTACCGGGTCTTATCGGGCGATGCTTCTGATGAAGAGAAGGCTCAACTGGACAACTGGATTCGTCAAAGTGATGAAAACGGAGAGGAGTACCTCAATATAAAATTGCTTTTGGAAAACAGGTCGGTCGAAGATGATTCCAATGTTGGATTTACGGAAGGTCTCTCCGGAATAAAGAGAAAGGCCGCCAAGCGTAAGTACCACGCTGTAGTAGTTATGGCTATAAAATATCTCGTAATTTTTGCTGTACTATTTTTTCTGTTGAGTCTCATCTATAGGGCAAGAGTATCAAAAGGCAAAAACAGTGATGTTGGAAACCTGTCGTGGCATAGCGAGTTCTCACCTTGTGTTTTTGATCGAGTAAAAGAATATATATAGGCACACAACAATGTGATAGGGTGGGGCTGACTGACATGGTTTGCCCGGATTAAGGATTTTGTTTTACGATGGCTAACAATATGGTTGTACTTGATATACCTGACTACTCTAATCAGTCGTGTTACCAAATATTAAATACGAACTCCGGGAACTTGAAAAAGTATTCTCCTCTGGTCCTTCTCCGGAGGAGAGAACGGAGATTTGGAAAAGCCAGGTGAGGGCCGAGGTCGATAGGATAAAGCAAACCCTTATACAAGAAGTGTTCACCTTCGAAGATGAACGGCATTTGGAGCGCTATATCCAATACCATCAACAATCTCTTATTCAGTTGATGGATAAATGCGCACTCTCGATGAGTGACCAACACTCCAAAGGCAAAGAGTTTTTTCAGGCCTTTTACGCTGGATTCGAAGAGTTACTAACCTTTATTGAGAGACACTTTACAAAGTATTTTGATCAGGATGCTAAAGCACCACAGGGATATATATCTATATCCAAGAAGGATACCAAAACTAATCTCCGTAAACTCCAGAAAATATTTGCGTCAAAGAATGCCGATGAAAAGATCGTTGATTTGATGCTGCATGTTCTTCGGAAAATTATTGATGGCAATTCTAGTTCGGGAATCACCTATAGAAAAGTTCTATACTGTAAGGAAGTACAAAAGGAGTTGTTCAGGCTTTCAGATAAACCTGTAAGCGGTATGGAACTTGATGACGAGCTTCGTCTGTCGATCTACTACTTAAACTATAATTCAACGCGGGTTCTCACCTACCACGCGCACTATATAACTTCACTCCTGGATAAATCCGAGTTCCGGACCGAAAAAATTGAGAAGCTGTCTTTTGAGTTGAAACGGATCATTCAAGCACAAGTGAAACCAGGCATAAGTTACCACCAAAATGCTCCGTCGCTGAAAAGTCAGTTGACAGACTACATCAACGTTGAATTGGAATATCAGGAGCGGTTGCAACGGCTTTCAAATTTGCCATCGGATCCACCGTCAGGAAATTTCCTGGACGGATTCAAACTTAAATTTGATGCATCCGTATCGCAGCTTGCATACTTGATAAAAATTCTAATAGAGACGAAGATGATCCTGAACAACAACTTAAGCCAGTTGATGGGTTTCATCGTCAGATTTGTCACAACCAAGAAATCAGAGGCCATCTCCATAGGCAGTCTTCGATCCAAATTTTACAATGTTGAGAATGGCACCAAGGAGTCTGTTCGAAATATACTCCTCGGTATGATCCAATATATAGATAGAACCTAAAGTATTGAAACACCAGATGGATGGTTTTTCTTGTATGAGATGATGAACCTATAGTCCTTCTTCCATTGACAGTATATTTTTCTATACTCTTGATCAATGATTTCGGAGAGGTTGTTTAGCTGTGATCGCAGGTCCTCTCGTCTCGTGGAAAGAAATTTGATCTCCTCGATTTTTTGCATGTAATAAAAGTGATCGACAACCTGATGGATACCTACTCTCTTTTCAGCGTGTAACTGATTGGAGAGGGATTGAAGTTTGGATGTCAGCTTTGACATTTTCTCGTGCGTCATTCTTTGTTACGGATTAATGAAAGGGCCGGACACACATTTCTGAATAACCTAAATAATAAACTGAGGAAATTGTCTACTTGGTGGTGTGCCGGCCCATAGTCGTTTAACTGCAAATGATACTTTGAGTCTAAATGACCTAAGGTCCGGTGAGCCTACCTTATTTCGTGAAAAATATTTTTAGTGACGCTGCTATAGTATATATGCCGAGGGGCGGGGATGTCAGAATTGTTGCTATGGTTCGGCCTGGCATATCTTCGAAGCCCAGAATCTCAGAGTTGAGTTCTTAATTCTGTTGTGGGCTATTACTCGGATCCCAACGGCCAAAACAACATTCGACCGGAGTAATTTATAAAATAACCAAAGCACCATTTGCAATGTGCCTCATAAAAAAAACAATTAGAAACTGTGAAGGGACTCCTGGTTCTTCTGAAAATCTATACGTGAAATAAAATGATTCTCAAGATGATCGGTATAACAAACAGTGCGCTTATGCTCTCACACAAATTCTTTCCGCTAACGTGCGCATGTTCAAACCTAGGATTTTTTTTGGACTTATCTAATGCTTGGATAAATAAATTTCGTCACTGATATAGTATATATATACCATTATATGAACAATATGCTGGTTAACCGGGCGTTTGTGGGGAACGGCTTTATTCCCGCAACCGCCATAGATTGCCTCCAGCTGATTGCGATTGTCCATTGACAACTGACGAGATTCGCCCTACAGCGATTCCTTCTTGACGCGCCGCTGCTGCTATACTGGGGTATTCACACACAAATTCTCCATCTATAGTATATTTGGCTACCGCTTTGCTTATTCGTTGCAAATGCTTCCGGGTAGAGGCATAATAAGCATCTGCGTCCAGTTTCTTGGGTCCATCTCCGTATTGCCAGATATAGCCACCCGTTGTTTTTAGCTTTCCGCGTGCCACTTGGGAGATTGTCGTAGCATGAACGCCCGTTGCTTCCTCAGCCTGTTTAGTACTCGTATATACACTTAGTTTACGCCCTTGTAAATCATACTGCGTTACCATCTTGGCTTTATTAGCAGGTTGTATTTTGGCAAAAGATCCTTTATAGATATTTCCCCTGGAACGCCAAACAAAGCCTCCGGAAGAGCGATATGGATGGTTTAGGGCTGTGCGTATGCCCGATCCACTCGTGCCAATAGCGCGTGCGGCTTCTGTAATACTTGCGTAGACAGCAAGCTTTTTCCCTTCGATGGAGTACTGTACTACTTCCTTCTCGCTTACATTGGTTCTTGAGTACTTGGATGGCTTGAAAGCGGATAGTTTCTTGACGTCATCCAGGTTAGCATGCTTCCAGATATATCCACCGGCTGTCTTGTTTTCGCCTATAACGTTTTTCTGAATGTTGGCGCTTGTGAGGCCAGAGGCCTGGGCTGCCGCTTGAATCGTGTGATAAGTCTTTAGCTTTTTACCCTCCCGTGTATATTGTGTAACCGGCTTACCCACGCTATAGTGTTTGAACTCTCCGCGGTACGAGTCGCCTTCGAAGCGCCAAACGAAGCCATGTGATACACGGGTTCGTTTATAAGCACAATCCAACAACGTTGCGGCTGTGAACCCTGTTTGCTTTGATGCCTCGTTCACACTGGTATATTCGGCAACTGTTTTTCCTTTGAGGCTATATTGAATTATGGGTTTTGGCAGATTCTTGATTTGGCCTTCAAATTCACCGCGGTATATATCATGTTCGTATCGCCACACAAATCCGCCAGCGATCCTTGCTTTTCCAAGCGCACATTTGCTAATAGAGTTCGGATCGATGCCTACCTGAAATCCGGCTTCTTTCACACTTGGATATACTTTCAGTTTTTTGCCGTTGAGCGCGTATTGTGTCACTTGTTTTTCAATAGCAAAATTTGCGTACTCGCCTTTATAAGCATCGCCTTTGAAGCGGTATACGAAGCCATGCAACTGCATCAATTCGTTTTTGATAACCGCCCGAATACTTCCGCGGTGTGTATTGTTCTTTAATGCTGCATCTGCTACACTGGTGTACTCGCTGATTTTCTTACCACCTAAAGTATATTTGATAACCGCTCTGGGCGCATTTTCAGGTGACCAAGCCGCGCCCTTTGTTCTTTGCCCTGTCCGTGGTATGCGCTGCAAATCCAAATTATGCTTATAAAGCTGTACGCCATTCATGAGCACGAGGTTGTCATACCGGTTGTTGCAATTGTCACCGTCTTTGTGGACGACTGCCAGGCGCTCATCCTTCAAGTCAAGTGGTTCAACAAAGAAATGATATACCAGCCGGTTTACTTTGAATGAATAGTTTTTGTCTTCATAGCGTAAATGAATGGACAGCTGATCGGTGTATTCATTTGTGTATGAGTTTTTATAGCGGGTGAGACATTGTTTCCGTATCCGCTCCTTCGTGAAATATAGCTGGCCGGTGATAGACATTACAGGTCGCGGAGCCGCCCAGATTCTTCCGTAATTAGAAACGCTATAGTAACCATCGAATTGCGGTATATCTACCCACACTTCGCCATCCATGCTTTGCAAAGACAGGTTCATGAAAGGATAAAGACTATATTTAGTTGGGGTAGAGGAATGACTTTTTCTTGAACTCATGCGTTTTTTGGAGCACAATTATACACTGAAAAAAAACGGGCAAATATGTCTCTCGCGAGAATATTATGACCAGGATTTGATGATACAAAACGGTTCTCCTTTAACACGTTGAACTCGGGTGGGCTCCTAAATTCGCGCAGGCAATATCCTTGAAAACTTTGGAAATGCAATAGGCTGATCAGGTATATATCTGACTTTATTTGAAATATATATACTATTTCCATTGAGTCTGGGGTTTTAACTTGGTATAATTCGTAAATTTCCTGTGCTTTAGCTTTATACCTTTGTTTGTAGAATGAAGACATCGTTAGATCATTTACCCGAGAGCAAGCAGCTGGAAATTTCCAGAATAGTGGAGATCATTAAGGAGGTGGTGCAGCCGGAGAAAATTATACTTTTCGGCAGTTATGCCAAGGGCTCCTACGTGGACCATCGGTATCACACCAAGGACGGGATTGACAATGAGTATATAAGCGACTATGATTTCCTGGTCGTCACAAAAGATAGCCCGGAAAAGCCGTACCTGCAGGAAAGTACCATTATGGACAGAGTGGACCGGTATAAGCCGCCCGTTAATCTTGAGATACACTCAATTGATTATATCAATGAAGGGTTGAGTTGGGGCCAGTATTTCTTTCGTGATATTGTCATTGAAGGTATACTTTTATACGACACTAACAACTTCGATTTTGCAGCACCAAGAGTCTTATCTTCTATTGAAGAGAAGCAGAAGGCTCTGGACTATTTTAATATCTGGTATCCGCAGGCAAGTGAGTTTTTAATTGATTGCGTTCATGCATTTGAACGTGGTAACTATAAGAAAGGAACATTTGAACTGCATCAAGCCGCAGAGAGTCTTTACTATTCGGTGTTGTTGGTTTTTACGGGATATAAACCGCGGATACATAATTTGTGGAAACTAAGAAAGAAAGCAAAGCCTTATTCTGAAGAATTGTTTCTCGTTTTTCGCGCTGAAAAAAATAAGGAGGAAGAATCTCTTTTTGATTTGCTGAAGCGGGGATATATCGATGCAAGATATAAGCCTGACTTCATTATCTCTCAGCAAGAACTTTCTACTCTGATTGATCGCGTAAAGAAGATGCAACCGATCGTTGAACGTATCTGTAAAGAAAAGATATCATCGTACTAGCTTATAGTTTTGATAGGAATTCTTCCCGCTGGCGGAGCTTACTTTGCGTAATACGTTGGCAGCCACTAATAGCAATAGAGCGCCTGATGTATCTGCGCTTGGTAAATTGATATTGAATTTCTTTTTGCATTGTTCAACCACATCCTTCACTGATTTTGGAGTTTTGAAGAAATTCTCATCTACGAGTTTCTTGATGTGATGGGTGGTTCCTAGTTTTTTTCCTTTTCGGACCTTGGGTGTAAAATTTGTGTTGAGTTTTAATTCAAAATTGAAATCGAATAGCTCCATCGGATTTTTACCCAAGGCAACTGCAAGGGCTTTTATTGTATGCAGTCGTGGGCTGCCGTGTCCATTTTCAATGGACGAAATTTGTGATTCACTGATAGAGGAATGAGCAGCCAGGTCGATTTGTGACCAGCCGCGTCCCTCCCGTATTTCTTTGATCTTTTTTCCGAAGGCAATCTGATATTCTAAATCGTTTTTCTCTGGTTTTTGGCGTTTTCCCACGCGATCAAATTGGGTCTGCCAAACGATTAAATGCTTCGTATTTGTGCGAATTAAATTTAATCGATATATTTGATTTTGGTCATTTTTAACCCCAAATATCCATTCACTGACGCCTGAGAAACTGACGTAATGGAATTATGGGACAAGATTCTAAAATATCAACCTTATTAGGTGCGGATGCCTTTTGCTTACTGACGTACCCGGGTATTTTCTCAGGCCTCAGTAATGATGGTAAGCAAGGCACCGTATCTAATTTTTATTCATCCACGATAGCTGATCGGAGCAGGAGATTTCGCGTGGAGCCCACGTTGTTCATCCCTGGTAATTTTTATTACTGGGGTTTGAACTTACCACTGCCAATCAATCCGGTTGTTGTATGAAGCCGCCACAAGACCATACCGTTTCTGATATGGAGTTGGTGGCTCTTTTGATTCAGAGTAATGAACTCGCTTTCCAATCGATATATACACGCTACGCTGGTAAGCTATATAGTTACGCCAGAAAGAATATACCCTTGAAAGAAGACTGCGAGGAAATCGTTCAGGAAGCCTTCGTATCTATTTGGGAACGGAGAGAAGGTCTGACTAACATCACCGCACTGGAGCCCTATTTATACCGAATGGTGAAATATAAAATCATCCGCTACTTTCAACACTCGGCAGTGAAGAAAAGATACGAAGAGCACTATAGATTATTTGAGGAGATATATAACCAGATAGAAAGCTTTGATAGAGAGCCGACCATGATTCAGAAAGTTATTGATAAAGGCTTGTCTGACTTACCAGCCAGAATTGGTATGGCTATGAGGCTGCGTTTAAGTGAGAACCTCTCAAATGATGACATCGCCAGGAAAATGAACATAAAGAAAATTGTGGTCGAGAAGTATATAGGTATAGCTAAAAAACATCTACGGGCTACCTATGACAATTTGATTTAATAAGCTTTATTTTTTCCATATACCTGCTGACCAGTTGTTAATAATCTATTCTTTTCAAGATTGTTTCCGTTTTTTTTGCCAGCTCGTCCAGGCGCTCCCAAATCCTTCAGTAGTTTTTTAGTCCCTTAAGAAAGGCAACAGACTTTTTTCGGGTTCCCGTAAAATAGATTTCGGTCTCATTGCCAACGCGTTTTGTGACCTTGAACACCCCAAATTCATTCAGCTCTCTTTCACGGAGCAAGTTAGGCGCCTTGCCGGTGCGAGCCTTGTTTACAACGCCAAAGCCAAAGTCACTTGAGAAACTAACTTTACCCCAAAACCTCGTCTCCAAAGGGATGTGTGTTTTTTTCTACAATAGAAGAAAGTTCATCTTGTAATTGATAATGGAATTGTTTGAGAAAAAGTACAGCCTTGAAATAGTTTTGCCTTCGATGACTTAATCTTATCTACATCAAGAATTTCCAAAGTCTTGTCACCGCTGTAGTACGCTACTTTCAAATAATACAACCCTTTATGCAACATAAACCTCTTGAGAGAAAACTCTTTGATATATGTTTTAGACTCCCCACTCTTTAAGGCGATACCGCTTTTGAGGAAGTCCACCCTTGCTTCATAGAGAAGCCTATCTAGTATTTGCCGTGTTACTTTTCTCTGTCCCTGATGGTGAGCAATTTCAATTGTAGGTCTGGCTTGTTTTTCATTGGGATAATACAACCCAATGACGATGCCGGTACCGGTATTTCGTTTGTCGCACAATTCTGACAAATCAAAAGGTGCCAATCTGAGACCGCCATCAAGTGCATACACCAGAAGGTTTTCCTTTGAGGTGTTAGTAAACGTTAATGAAATGACTAACACACAAGATGAATCATTGCCAAATAGTGAGTCTTCTTGAATTGTCAGCGACAAAGAATTCGAGTAAATGTCCTGCGCAAAAACACAAGGCTGTATTAAAAGTAACATTGAAAGCGATGTTAGGGAAACTACGTTTCTATTCATCTTAGATTATCGGTTCAAGGCAGCTGCACGGAGTCCTATTGCTAACAGGAGTTTCTGCGAGCGATGTATGGAAGTTCGCTTCATTTTACGGTAAAGATTATTGGCATGGAAGTCAGACAACCTTGGAAAAGCTTTGCTTTATTGACTTCCATGTCCTGTTTGATTTGAGTTTCACCGATCCTGTTTGTCCAAACGCCTTGACCCGAGAAATAGACTAGCTTAAGATAATAGGTGCCTTTTTCCAGATGATAGTCAAATAAATCAATACTCCAACTTATCGAGACCTGACCTTTGCTTCGAGCTATTCTCGTTCCCTCAAGAAATTCAACGCGACCTCGTTCAAGCATCGCGTCTAGTTGTTCTTGCGTTTCGGGAGCTGGATGCGTTGAATCGTGAAATTGAAGAACCGGATATTTCCGTTTATCCGTGCTATCGAATACCATTAAGGCAAGGCCAGCCCCGACTTTCGTCAAGTCACAGGCACGCTCTTCGACTACAAAGTTCTTCACCAAATGGCTTCCAATCCCATAGAGAAGTAAGTTATTTTCTGTATTATTCTTAAAGCGCAGGACAATAGATAGCCATTGATTATCTTTTAAAATTTCAGACGAATCCGTCTCAACTTGAATGTCATACTGAGTCTGACTAAGCGAGGTTGTTTGTAAGCTGGAGAAGAGTGCTATTAATATAATTCGGGAGTAGGCCATAGCGGTGAAACATCGGTTAGACTGCTTTCGCAATGAGGATGTAAAGAAGTTTGAGTGCTATAGATACTGTTGGCATCAAATGTTTGTTTGTTTTTGTAGTCGTTAATGTTACCTGTAAGCGGAATCTTTCGTAAAGGTGCAAGGGCTATTAGAATATAGAAGATCTTAAGCAAAGCACTTTCTTAGGTTTGTTTTTAGTACTCGTTAATGAAGGTCTTTCGATCCAGAGCGTTTATATATCGTTCTGTCGTTTTTAGCTGTGCACTTTCCGGGTTCTCCAGGAGATAATTTCTGATCTCATCCAATGCTGCATTTTTATCTTTTAGAAAGACATACAGAAATGCAATGTCTGATTTCGTTTTTTCATCTTTTGGGTTACTTTTTAATCTTTCTTCATAAGCCTTTAAGGCTTTATTATACTGTTGCTCGGCTGAGACGATTTTGCCTATTTTTTCGAGGAGAAAACCTTGACTTATCAGAATCTCCGGGAAATCTGGTTTAATACGTTGCACCCGACTTAAAACTCCTATTGCCTTCTCGAATGATCCTTTTCGCTGTAATGCTTGAGCTTTATTGATGTAAGCAAGCACGTATAAACTGTCGATCTCGATAGCCTTGTCTAAATATATTATTGCTGAATCGTATAATTGGTTCTTGAGGGAATCATAAGTATGTCCAGCATCTCCAATAAGCCCTGAAGCTTTGTTATTAAGCTTTAGAGCAACGGAATTCGGTTTGTATGCTTCAATCCGTGTAGTTTGATTTGACGTCTTGTCGCGATCTCCGCAAGCGATGAGAATGAATACAGATAAAATAAACGCCCTTTTGCTCATAGTTTTTAGTTTCTCGGTAGTCCTATCGTTCGAATAAGAACAGGAATTGTCATCACACCTGAATGCCGGCTTCCGGCTGAGAATACCGTTCTGACTACCTGATGAGGATAGTCTTCCTGCGCCCGGATCTTTATTGGCAACATTGAAAGGAATATTAGACCTGCGAACCTATTCATCTTTAGTGCTGAGGCTTTCTGTTGCGATCGTCAATACGTGATAGGATATAGTTCAGCGCCTCTCTAAGTTTTTCTGAGTCATTTGACGTCTCAATACCTTTTACCTGAAAATACTCGTTCCACCCTTTGCCCACACTGTCCCACAGTCCCATCACAAATCCTGTTGCATCCGCACCAAGGATTGGATTAATCCAACCTTCCCTGGGAATTATATCATAAGATTGAACGGAAGTTTGCTTCGTGTTTTGATCATACAGGTAAAGATCGAAGCCCACAGCCATCAAATCTCTTTCTTGTTCATCCAAAAAGCTAGTCCTTCATAACTTCTTAGCGCCATCCAGGCTCAGTAATTGTGCTATTATCATCTTCCTGATAATATGGATTCCATATAGCAACGCCAAAGCCAAAGTCACTTGAGAAACTAACTTTACCCCAAAACCTCGTCTCCAAAGGGATGTGTATTTTTTTTCTACAATAGAAGAAAGTTCATCTTGTAATTGTTAATGGAATGTTTTGAGAAAAAGTACAGCCCTGAAATAGTTTTGCCTTCGATTTCTTAATCTTATCTACATCAAGAATTTCCAAAGTCTTGTCACCACTGTAGTACGCTGCTTTCAAATAATACAACCCTTTATGTAACATAAACCTCTTTAGAGAAAACTCTTTGATATATGTTTCAGACTCCCCACTTTTTAAGACGATGCCGCTTTTGAGGAAGTCCACCCTTGCTTGATAGAGAACGCTATCCAGTACTTCGCGCGTTACTTTTCTCTGTCCATGAGGGTGAGCAATTTCAATTGTGGGTCTAGCTTGCTTTCCATTAGGATAATACAACCCAATTAGAATGCTAGTACCGGTACTTCGTTTGTCGCACAATTCTGACAAATCAAAAGGGGCCAATCTGAGACCACCATCAAGTGCATACACCAGAACGTTTTCCTTTGAGGCGTTAGTAAATGTTAATGAAATGTCTAATACGCAAGATGAATCATTGCAAAATAGTGAGTCTTCTTGAATTGTCAGCGACACTGAATTCGAGTAAATGCTCTGCGCAAAAACGCAAGGATGTATTAACAATAACGGTAAAAGCGATATTAGGCCTTTTAATTTGTTTGTAAATGAATCTCCTGGCAACGGCATCCTTGTTAAAACGAGAATAGCTTTTCTACAGTGCTATTAAAAGGTGTTTCACTATACATTATTACTAACTCATTTGGCTTCTCGATTATTTTAAATCGCGTTAGCACTTTGGTCTTAAAATTCTGGCGCTTGACGTTTTTAATCACCTCAACACATCTGTCTTTGTCAATTTCGCCTAATGCAATATCTATGATGCCTAAATGGAGAGTATTTTTTAAGAAAAAGTCAGTACATCTTATTTCGCAAGCTTTTGAGAAGTTGCTAGTATTGAAATCTTTATTCAAAAAAGCTATTCTCTCTTTTACACTAATCTTATTGTCGACATAGGCAGTGTCTTTTATTTGCGAAGCGATACTTTGAAATTTGCTTAGGACTGAATCCAATAGTGTGGTTTTATATTTGCACTCAGAATTCAGAATTTCAGACTTGATTTCCTGCGACTTTGCATAGCTGACAGTTATCAAAATTATTGTTATTACCAGTATTCTCTTCATACATCTTTAAGGTTTATATAGTACAATCGATGGCCTAGCAGCTTGTTGATAAGTTATTGTCATAGCCCCAGAAGAGGCTAATTGACTAAGAGTGGATGCCCCCGATAGACTCAAAACAAAACTATTAAACTGCACAAATCCTTTTGGGCCACCACACACTTCAATGCAACCAGCGGTTGCGTACAACTGATTCATGGGGTCATCTGGGCCGTCATGTATTAGAAAACTTCCAGTGACTCTCCATGCTCCATCCTCTGGGGATGCGAAACTGTGTACTTTATAGGCTGGTTCCCAGCTTTTAATTGTATACGACTGTTGATTTGCAAGTCCTACGATGCCCGGTTTTTTGTCTGGGGAATCTCTATATACGCCGAATCGCAAGACCTGAAATGTCTTACTCACGGAATTGCCTTGGTCATCCGTCCCTGAAACGGTCATCTCGTAGATAGGGATCACATACGTATTTCCGTCATAGTACATGTAGGACCAGGTTAAGGCATTGCCTATTGGCGTGCCTCCTATAGTAATATTTACTGCTCGGATATTTTGCTGTTCGACTACAACTGCTGGGTCATTTCGTTTGTTCATCCAGAAAGCCAGTCCTTCGAAGCTTCTTAGCGCCATCCATGCTCCCCTAATTGCGCTATTGTCATCTTCTTGGTAATATGGATTCCATATGGCAAGACCGTTTCCAAAGTCACTTGAATAGTCTGATTGACCCGTTGTCGGATTATACCAAGCCCAAGATGTAACGGTTCCATCCGTTACCTGAAAATACTCATTCTTACCATCACCTACACCTTTCCAGAGGCCCATCACAAATCCTGTTGCATCTGCTCCAAACGGATCATTAAAGCTTACCGGATTGTTTAGGGCATAGTGATACGGAGAACTCTCAGCATAACTGTCTGATTTAGGATCGATACTAACAAATCGACCGAGCGCGGCATCATATCCCCGGAAGAACGTTTCATACCATCCTGAATTGCCATTCAGTTCTGAAGCCATGTTGTAAAGATACTTATTTGCAGTTGCCTCGGTTCTTGTAAATGTATTACCCGTCGGCATACCGAAAGGATAGTATTCGTTATACTGTAAAATCGGACTCTTCACGTGCTTGATACTAAAGTCGTCAAAGTATACTTCTGTTATAGTCGAGTTTTCATTGCTAAGGTATATATAGATGTACCCTGACTTTCGCGCTCTTGCCGTAAGGTTCATCTTGTCAGCTGTCCCCCCTGGCATAGCTCCCGCGGAACCGATCTGGTCATATCCAAAATCATATGGCACAAAGTTGTCGTCAAAGAGTATGTAATTTAAAAATGCTTTTGGGGCATCACCATCGTAAGCAAAACCACTTGTACCTATAATTGGCCCGGCATTAAACAAGCTATTCACAGCGCTATATGCATCTGCCGTTACTCCCGTAGAGACAAGATTAAAAGCACCCAGCATGGCAGTTGCGAATGAGCTTGATATGGTGTTTCCTTGGCCTGTAGCAGCAAGATACTTGCCATATACTTCCATGTTTACCACGTCACCTGGATATACCCTGATGCTTTCAGCCGGGCCTATAATTTCTCCATTGATTTGTGTTGACGCTGTCAGGCGATAAGCGGCTGTACCAGTTCTGCTATAGACGCCTGTGTTGTTGATCTTCCCCGTATTGTAGTTAGCAAATGCCGTTGACTCACCAGCCTGATTGGCAGCTTCAAATATAGCCTGGTAATCGTCATCTAGGTGACGATATAATCCCACTTTGTTGATGAAAATTTGATCTCCCGACACAATGCCGTTGTCCCATAATACACCAGCTTGTATTTGGGTGACACCCGGGGGTATAATCACATCAGAACTTATCCATTCTTCGTTTTCAATTCCCTGTGGCAGCAAGGCGCCCGTCCATAACAAGTCGCCTACATTGCTTGATATATAGAGGTAGGCTGTTTTTGAAGAACCACGATAGCCAAGCAATTTGTAGGTGTATTTCTCACCGGCCTTAACAGTAACTGCCGGACTCACGTATGCTCCTGGCCTACCCGTTGATTGATTGGTCTGTACACGAACATAGGTTTGGGTATTTTGGGTAAGCGTTGTTAGGGCAACATTTTGAATAGCCGTGAAACCGGAGGTCGATCCTGCGTCAGCATTCGAAATTAAATTGGTGGATTCAAAAGGGCTGCCATATATAGCCCTCATATTTCCTTGATGATCGGTAAGCGCAAACTGATACTCGAATTGTCCGGATGCTTTTCGTACAACGCGTCCTTCCGGAGATCCAAAAAAACTCAACGTTCCGCCCTCATACTGAAAACCACCTATATAGTCAGTTGTTGTCTGCAACGTTGTCCCCTGGTAGGCGTTCACTTTTAGTTTAACTCCGGTTGCATCATATAGATAAGTAACAACGCGACTATCTGAAAACTTGATACGACTTACCTTACCTAGCAGATTATACTGGATGCTATCAATGCCTTTATTCTTGTCGGCCGTTAAATCTCCGTTTGTGTTGTAAGTATATTCTGTCGCTATGTTAGCTCCATTCTTAAATCCATTTGTATTGCCACTAGCGTCTTCAACCTTACTCAACGAGTTCCCAGCATAGGTGTAGGTCATATTGTCCATTACCTCGGAGGCAATCGAAAATGCCGCACTTCCTTTTTGAGAACGATTCCGTATCAGTGTCGAAATATTTCCGCTATAGTCGTAGGTGATATTTTCGTTATAGGCATCTGCTTCGTTGGTCCATGTCGAGGCCGTTGGCTTGTAGGCCTGGTATTTGGCTGCCTTCAGGCGTGAAGCCCGGTCATAATCAAATTTATAGCTTCGCTGATCTCCGACACCAGTGAGTCCATCGGATTGCACACCCCATTTAATAGCGGATACATTTCCGTTAAAGAAGACCTTATCACCTGCCTGATCGTTGAGCCCGGTCTCCGTTGTATTATACAACACCTCCAAACCGAAGAGATCATTCACATCGTTGTTATTGCTAGCCACATTTAGCTGTGAATTATTGATCGATTTTATCCATCCGCGAATTGTATAGCGATAGTCGACAGATTGAAGATAGGCATTGTCAGGCCCGCTTAACTTTTTATCTACGCGTTGACCTAGTTCGTTGTACTCATAACTCGCAATCAGTACTTCTGCATCTGTATTGATCTGCTGGTATACTTTCTTTGGTCGGCCGATGTGGTCATAGTCTGTTCTTTGAACAAGCATCACTTCCTGTCCTGTAAC